>CAIYSK010000221.1 GCA_903928835.1 uncultured cyanobacterium | reverse complement strand
TTCTCACCAGGTCATTCAGTAGCCGTAAGCAAGCTCTGCTGCTGAAAGGGAGTGCGACCCGCCAAGGCGATGTGGCACCTGCGGCCGTTATTGATCGCCAGGTAGCTGGGTAGCCAGTGACGTGACCCCCTTTGCTGCTTCAGTTCCTATGAGAGCTATTGGGGTGATCAGGCCACATTCCATTCCTGGAGGAATTCCAGGGGAGTACGCCCCTGGAGAGCCGAATGCGGTCTGTAGAGGTTGTACTCGATCCGCTGCTGTTCTGCCAATAACTTTGCTTCTGGTAAAGATGAGAAGAGCTCAATACTAGGCCTCCGGCCGACTTCGTCTACAAGAATTGTCCCTGAATCGGCCATTGAACGACTCCGCAAATCGATTCTCCCAGGATGAACCTGGCGGGATGTATGCCGTTGCCGAACTATTGCCTGTGCACCACTCCTGCATGGCATGGGCAATGAACTCAGGGCCATTGTCCATGCGCAGATGGGTCGGGACTGGATAGAGCTTGAGCAGAGCTTCGATTGAGTCGATCACAGCGACAGCCTGACAGCGGAGACCCACTGAATCGCCAGACAGGCTCGGCTGTATTCGTCAATCACACTCAGGAATTTGAGCATGGGCCCATCCATCATTTGATCGAACTTGAAGTCGATCGCCCAAACGTGGTGCGGATATTTAGAGCGCAACAGCTCTCTGCCGCCACCGGCAGGCCGGGAGCGTTTCCTCTTGCGCGGTAGGGGCCTTTGGAGCCCTTCCGCACGCCAGATCCGTTGCACTCGCTTGTGATTGAAGCTCCAACCATCAAGCCGCAACCGCCGGTAAACCAGGCGCCGGCCCCAGCGCCCATGGAGCCGGGCAAGCACCCGGATCCGCCGCCGCAGCATCTGCTCCTCGATATCTGCCAACGGCACAGGGCGCCGCTGGGTATTGCGGTGTTGACCATTCAACCGGCATGCACGCCGCGGGTAAAGCTCTCATAAGAACTGGTTCAATTTTTGTGGTCCACTTCAGCCTCCAAGGGAGGGGAGGTGGCAAACCCTTGGCAGTGGACTTATGGTAAAACCAATCGATCAAGACCAAGAAAGAGCTCCACGGAACAACGGCTTCCATTACCTGAAGATAGTTTTGCCGAAGCTATCTCTTAGTAGCGCAGGTCTGCTCGTAATCCGTGAAACCAAGCTGGAGGGGTATTGACAACCGTTCCCAGACGCAGTCTTGGATCTAGGCTGAATCGATCAGGTTTTTCAGCGGTTACCCGAAATCTACCGGCTCACAAGAGCTTGATCTAATAATCAATAATTATGTCAAATGAACCAATCCACTCGTTTAGTTGTATGCCTGCCACGGCATCAAGACAGTAGCATTTGCTTTGAACATAATTAGCTGAAAAATCTGTGAGCCCGAAGTCTGCAAGCCCAAAGTCTATGAGCCCAAAGTCTGCAAGCCGAAATAGCCTTGGATTTGCTCAGCATTACGTCATTGGCGGCAGCCTCTTCGATTACGGATCTGTTGCATCTTACCTTCAGAAGTCATTTATTGACCAGGGAACACAGCCAACGCGGAGCGGTCTCGCCTTTCGTAACACCAATTACGTTGAGCAAATCCGCGGGCGCGGCCGTCTTGGCATCACGACTGAATCACGGCTCAAACTCGCTTCTAATACCCCTAATGCCTATTATTTAGCACCTAATTCCTACATTACAACCAAAAGATTAGGTACTGAAGCTGCATCTTCATTTGCTTTTAGATGCGGGACCAGCGACAGCGACAGCTTATTTGACCTAAAGCATATAAGCAGAAAGCCTGTATGCGGTAATAATCTTGGCTTTGCCCAGCTTTACGTCTTTGGCGACAGCCTCTCCGATTACGGATCTTTTGCTTCCTACCTCCAAAAGACATTTATTGACCTTGGAGCCAAGCCGTCATGGAGCGGTGTCACCTTTAGCAACGCCAATTACGTTGCGCAAGTCGGCTTGCGCCAACTACTTGGTATCCCTACAGAAAAAGCGGTCACCTTGGATCCCAATATACCCTCACCCTATTATTTATTACCTAATCCCTTCATAGCCACCCCGACATTGGGTAGCAAAGCAGCACCTTCTTTTGCCATTGGAGGGGCGACCAGCGGCACCGGCTCCCTATATGACGTCATGACCGTGGATAACGGGCAGGGAGAAATGGTAACCTACTCCTCATTATTCCCAAAACTAGCAGCCACAGGCCTACAAAGCCAAATCCTAGCGGCCTTAACACAGGGGGTACGGCCAAAGTCGAACGAACTGACCATCATTGAGGGCGGCTCAGACGACATTCTGGCGGCAATTTATACTCCTAATATTCCCACTATTGAAGATCTGCTATACGGTCAAGTTCTCGTTAATATGCGCAACAATCTTATCATTCAGTTACGTGCCGGGGGCAGTCGACAGTTGATAACCCAAGTCTTAGCACCCTTGCGTGGTGAGGTGAATGGAACTCCTTATCAGATGCCATTTCTAACAGGTCTTTTAGCTGCATCGAAAGATCCAAATGCACCTGATTGGATCGTTGAATGGGCAGATTTTGTAAACAACGGGGGGCTTGAACAATTCCAAAATGACTATGCTGGCATGGTCAAAGAAGTGAAAGCAATGTTCCCCTATGCCTCGATCACTTACTACAATCCCGAGTTTGGAGCGAACTACAACACTTTTGGATCTCAGCTTGGGGACTTTAGCGACTATGGGATTTCCAATACGCTCGGCTATGCCCAGTTACAACAGGTGCCAGAAGTCATCGCCAATGATTACCTGTACTTCGATAGCACCCACAACACACAAAGTGGTAACGAAATAACTGCCAAAGCCATGTATCTGACCCTGGAGGCAAATAGCCTTGAGATAAATGCAGCCACTCTTGTAGATCAGAAGATGGGCAATAACAGTAGTAATGTGCTGATCGCCAACAACTTGAATACCGAATTAATCGGATTGGGAGGTTTTGACGTGCTCATCGGTCGGAATGGCAACGATGTTCTCTCGGGTGGTCAAGGCAATGATGAGTTATTTGGTGAAAGTGGTACGGACTGGCTTCAAGGAGGTAAAGGTTCAGATTTGTTGAGTGGTGGCAAAGGGGCTGATTTTTTCGCCTGGGAAGCATCGGATGTTAACAGCGCCTGGCTTGACACAATCACGGATTTTCAGGGCGCCAACGGTGATCGTCTTGGAATAACAGCTATACTCGACAAAGACAATCCATTTGACAATTCAGGCTGGACTTATATTGGTAATAAAAATTTTACAAATACAGCAGCACAGCTGCGTTTTTCGAACGGTTTTCTGTCTGGCGATGTGGATGGAGATGGCATAGCTGATCTCAATATCAAGCTTCTAGGTGTGTCAAATTTTAGTTCAGACTGGATTAGTTAAGCTCTTATTTTAGGCCTGTTTTTA
>CAIYSK010000220.1 GCA_903928835.1 uncultured cyanobacterium | reverse complement strand
CCATCGCCGCCGGTGAGCCAGATCTGGCAATCCGGCTGCTCAGCCCACACCTGCTGGGCAGCGAGGGCGATGGCACCAGCCATGCCCCAGAGCACCCCAGAGCCCATGGCCGCTTCTGTCCCCATTGGCCAAACCCCAGGGGCCATGGGCCAGTCCCCAGGGGCCATCCCAGAGGCCATGCCATCGGCAATTCCTATGGAGACCCCAATCTTCGGCAATTGGGCGGTGCCCTCCGCCAGCGCCCGCAATTGCAGGGCAGCCCCGGCCATCAAACGGCCACCAACAAACTCACCAACCGCATCCACCCGGGTCAGGCTTAAGGCCGTGCCTGCATCGGCCACCAACACCGGTGAACCCGAGAGCTGCCAGGCTCTCCAGCCCACCAGGGCCCGGTCCACACCCAGCCAAGGGGGCATCGCCTGCAGGGGAATGTCGGCCAAGCCAAGGGGCACACTCCCATCCAGACCCATCTGGTCAGGGATGGGGCCTACGGCAGCCCATCCAGCGAGCTTTAAACCATCGAGCCGCAACCCTTCCAGGGGCGCGCCCTCAAAGACAAAGCCCGGCGGGGCATGCCAAGTGCGCCAACCGTCAAGGCCTTGGGAGGCCCAATGCCAGCGGCTGTTGCCAATCAACAGCCAATGGACCGCCCCTAACACCACCCCTAACGCCCCCGCTAGATGCCTTCGCCCATCACCCCGGGCAGATGGATGCCGCACTCCTGCTTCAAGCCCCCAAAACGGGTGGCCCGGCCGCTGATCCCACCATCGTCAGGGGCGCTGGAGTGCCAATCACCCACGGTGGAATACCCCTTTTCAAACAGGGGGTGCTGGGGAAGGGCGTGGTTCTGCATGTAGTAGTAGACATCCCTCTTGGTCCAGCTCAACAGGGGACGCAGCGACCAGCGCTGCCGGATCGGATCGAGGGTCTGCATGCCACTGCGGTGGTCCGTTTGGGTGCCGCGCACCCCACTGGCCCAGCAGGTCACCCCCAGATCGGTAAGGGCCCGATCGAGGGGTTCCACCTTGCGAATGCGGTAGTAGATCTCGAGGGCTTCAGCCGTACCGGTCTCCCAAAGCCGGCCATGGAGGGCTTCCATGCGGGCCGGGCCCATCGTCGCTTGGGCAACGTGCACATTGAGCGCAAGCAACTCCGAAAGCTGCTGGGCATAGAGGTAGGTCTCGGGGGGCAAATAACCCGTATCTACCCAAATCACCTGGACTGGCTGGCCACTCGCCCGGCCCAACTCACTGACCATGTGCAGCAGCACGGCCGCCTGAATGCCAAAACTGGTGGTGAGGGCAAACCCGTGCCCAAAGGTCTGCTGCGCCCAGGCGAGCCGTTCCTGCGGAGTCAGGGGCTCGAGCAGCCGTCGGCCCGCCGCCAAATCAATCGGCGCACCGGCTCGATCCCTGGGATAGGTGGGGGCTGGGGTGGTCACCATTCACCCATCATCGCCCGTTGCCCTAGCCCCTGGTTAGGGTTCAAATCACCGCACCCAACCCCAACGTGTGTTGCCGGATAGACCGATGACAGCCGCACCGGTGGTGATTGTGGGTGGGGGCTTTGGAGGGCTCTATACAGCCCTGGCCCTGGCCGCCCGCAAGGGGCATCCGCCGATCTTGCTGATCGAGCCCAACGAACGCTTCCTGTTTCTGCCCCTGCTCTACGAACTCCTCAGCGGGGAACTACGCAGTTGGGAAATTGCGCCCCGCTACGACGCCCTGCTAGCTGGCAAAGGCGTGGCCTGGTTGCAAGACCGGGTCAGCCTCATCAACAGCAACACCAAGACCGTTGAAACCCAATCAGGCCGCCAGCTCAACTTCAGCCGGCTGGTGATCGCCACAGGGGCCGCCACCAACAGTTTTGGCATCCCCGGCGTGGAGGAGCACAGCCTGGGATTTCG
The DNA here is from genome assembly GCA_903928835.1 of uncultured cyanobacterium. Taxonomy (GTDB): domain Bacteria; phylum Cyanobacteriota; class Cyanobacteriia; order PCC-6307; family Cyanobiaceae; genus Cyanobium_A. Next base: position 7,659 of record CAIYSK010000220.1, on the reverse strand, counting down.
CACCTTGGCCGATGTGGAGAAGCTCCAACAATTGGTTGAGCAGCTGCGCCAACACCGGCGGCCGCTGCAACGGATTGCCGTGGTGGGCGCCGGTGCCAGCGGAGTGGAACTGGCTTGCAAATTGGCCGACAGCCTGGAAGGTGCCGCCGTGGTGGAGCTCATCGAGCGCGGCAGCAACCTGTTGCCCGCCGCCAAGGCCTTCAATCGTGAGCAGGCCAAACTGGCGCTGCAGCGCAAAGACATCCGCCTGCGCTGCCACACCGAGGTGGTCGCCGTCGGGGGTGACCATCTCGAGCTCCATGGGCCCCAAGGGCCCGAACGGCTCGCCACCAATGGCGTCATCTGGACAGCCGGCCTGCGCTTTGAGGCCCCGCCGATCGAACCCAATCCTGCCGCCAAGGCCAATGGGCGATTGGCTTGCCAGGCGGATTTGCAAGTTTTTGGCCATCCCCCATTGTTTGCCATCGGCGATATCGCCCAGCTGGATGGCGTCGATCCCGTACCAACCACCGCCCAAGTGGCCTTTCAGCAAGCCGACTGCCTGGCGGCCAATCTGCTGCGCTCCCTGGCGAACGAACCCCTAGAACCTTTCCACTTCAAGGACCTTGGCGAAATGATGAGCTTGGGCAAAGGCGAAGCCGCCCTCACCGGGGGCGGCTTCACCCTGGCCGGACCTGCCGCCTTCCAAATCCGACGCCTGGCCTACCTCTCCCGCATGCCGGGCAAAACCCACCAGGCGAAGGTGGCTGCCGGCTGGCTTGGCAGTGCCGCCCTGAAATGGTCGTCGTGACAGTCCGCCCGAGCCCTCCAGTAGGTCTATTGCTCGATGCCATGGGCACCTTGATCGGGCTCAAGGACTCGGTGGGCACCACCTACGCAGCCCTGGCCCAACGCCATGGGCTCACCGTGGAGCCAGCGGCCATCGATCAGGTGTTTCCCTCGATTTACGGCCAAGCCCCCCCTTGGCCTTTCCGGGCCTGGAAGGCCCTGCCCTCAAAGGGGCGGAAATCACCTGGTGGGGTGAGCGCATCAACGAGACCCTTCTCCAAGCAGGAGCTGGGCCAGCCCCCGAGGCGCTGCGAATGGAGCTGTTTGAGCGCTTTGCCTGCACCGACCTCTGGCGGGTGTTTGCCGAAGTGCCCTGCCAATTGGAGGCATGGAAAGCCCGGGGCCTCAAATTGGCGGTGGTGAGCAATTTCGACCAACGCCTCCACGACCTACTGGAGGGCTTGGGACTGAACCGCTGGCTCGATGCCGTGGTGATCTCCAGCCAGGCCGGCGCCGCCAAACCCAACCCCAAGCCCCTCCTGCTCGCGCTCCAAGCCCTTGAGCTGGGAGCCCACCAGGTGTGGCATGTGGGCGATAGCGCTGCCGATGAGCAGGCGGCCCAGGCAGCGGGCATCCACTGCGTGCTGGTTAAACGCCCTTGAAGCAAGGAGTTCTGGCTGGTCGCACCGCAGGCTTACGCCCCTCCCAGAGTCGTCGCCTGGAGAGGCTCTGCCATCGGCGCCACCCCGAGGATGGCCTCGCGGAATTGCTCTGCCTGCAGCGGCTGGCCAGCGAAAGTCGGGAACTGAACCTGCCGCTCACCCTGGTGATTGATGGGCGCGGCCTATGCAGGCTGCTGTGGGTGGGGCCCCTGGAACAATCGGGCCGGATGCTGGACAAGCTGCCTGGCCCTGAACGCCGCCAAGGCACAGACCTGCGCCTGGTGACCTGTTGCGGCCGGGCCAAGCACCTCGAACCCACCATTCAAGAGGGCGTGGTGGGATTGGATCTCTCTCCCCAGCTTTGGTTGCGCTATGGCGATCAAGCAGGTGCCGGAGGCCAGTGGCCTGCCCTGGTGGCCACCCCCAGCACCGCAGCTGACCAGCCCTGGCCCCTGAAGCTCGAAGGCGATCTGGTCGATCTCTGTGCAACGGATCCAGCCAGCGTGGCCATCGCCCAAGGGGCCCCTGCCGCGGCCGGTACCACCGACCTGGTGGCCTCCGCCCAAGACAAGGTGTTGCTCCTCGCCCTCACCCCCGGCGATCGGGGCGCAGCCCAACGCTTGATCGGCGAACTCGAAGGACTGGTGCGCAGCGCCGGGGGACTCCCCGTCGGCGTAGTGGAGCAGCGCCGCACCCAGGTGTCCCCCCAAACCATCTGGGGGGAGGGCAAGGTGGCCGAAGCCGCCTTGGAAGCCCGCCGGGTTGGGGCCACCCTGGTGGTGACCGATCGGGAACTCACCCCCGTTCAGGCCCGCAATTTGGAACGGCTCCTCGACCTCCCCGTGAGCGATAGGAGCGAACTAATCCTCGACATCTTTGCCCAAAGAGCCGCTAGCTCCGCGGGTCGCTTGCAGGTGGAATTGGCCCAAATGCGCTACCGCCTGCCCCGCCTCAGCGGGCGCGGCCTCAGCCTGTCGCGCCAGGGCGGTGGCATCGGCACCAGGGGCCCCGGTGAGACCCAGCTGGAAAAAGACCGGCGGGCCATTGCCCGGCGCATCGAACGGCTCAACAAAGAGGTCAAAGCCCTGGGTGAGCATCGGGCCCGCCTCCGGGAAGGCCGCTCCGGCCTGAAAAGGCTCGCCTTGGTTGGCTACACCAATGCCGGCAAGAGTTCGCTGCTCAACGCCCTCACCAAAGCCACGGGCAGCAACGCCGTGCTGGCTGAAAACAAACTGTTCGCCACCCTCGATCCCACCACCCGGCGCCTGGAGATTGCCGATCCAGAAGGGGGCAACAGCATGGCGTTGCTGCTCACCGACACCGTGGGGTTCATCCGCAACCTGCCCCCACCCCTGGTGGAGGCGTTTCGTTCCACCTTGGAAGAAACCCTGGAAGCCGATGGCCTGTTAGTGGTCGTGGATCTCTCCGATCCGGCCTGGCCCGAGCAGCGCACCACCGTCCACCAGATCCTGGATGCCCTCGGCTCTAAGGCCCCCAGGCGCCTGGTCGCCAACCAAATCGACCGCTGCCCAACGGGAGAAGTGGAGCGGGCGCGGGTCCTGGAATCCGATGCCCTGTTTGTGTCTGCCACCGAGGCCCTTGGCCTGGTGCACCTCAAAACCGAACTCCGTCACTGGCTGGATCGTTGTGGCACGATCGACCCCAGCCAATCCCCTCCCCCCAGCCACGACCATGGTCCTCCAACTCGGCGACACGGTTCCTGATTTCACCCAGGACTCCCAACTCGGTCCGATCAATCTCTACGACTTCGGTGCCGATAGCTGGGTGGTGCTGTTCTCCCACCCCGCCGATTACACCCCCGTCTGCACCACCGAACTGGGCGAGGTGGCACGGCTGCGGCCCGAGTGGGAGATGCGCAATGTCAAAACCCTGGCCCTGAGTGTGGATTCCGCCGAAAGCCACAAGGGGTGGATTGGCGACATCAACGAAACCCAGCACACCACTGTCGATTACCCGATTTTGGCCGACGCCGATAAGAGGGTGAGCGATCTCTACGGGATGGTTCACCCCAACTCGCTCAACAACCTGACCGTGCGCTCGGTCTTCATCATCGATCCCAACAAGAAACTGCGGCTGCAGATCACCTACCCCGCCAGCACGGGGCGCAACTTCGATGAAATCCTGCGGGTGATTGATTCTCTGCAACTCACCGACCACCACCAAGTGGCCACACCGGTGAACTGGAAGGACGGCCAAGACTGTGTAGTCGTGCCCTCGATCCCCACCGAAGAGGCCCGCAGCAAATTCCCCAAGGGCGTCACAGAGATCAGGCCCTACCTGCGCATGACCCCCCAGCCCAACAAATAGGTGGAGCAGCGAAACCACTGATGCGGGTTTTGGGGCTCATGAGCGGCACCAGCGCCGATGGCGTTGATGCGGTGCTGGCGAGCTTTTCAGGCAAACCCAGCCGGCCGAACTGGCGCATTTTGGAGCGCTCAGCCCTGCCCTACCCGCGCCAGCTGCGGGAAGCCCTGGTGGCGGCCGGCCAGGGCCAAACCCTCAGCGCCTCGGATGTTTTGGAGCTCGCAGAGGCCCTCACCGAGGTCCATGTGCTTACCGCCCAAAGTTGCGACCCCAAACGCCTGGCCCAGCTGGTGGGCTGCCATGGCCAAACCCTGTGGCACCGGCCGCCCACCGCCGAGCGCCAGGGGGGTAGCTGGCAATTGCTGCGGGCCCCTGCCATGGCCCAGCGGTTGCAAACGCCCGTGGTATTTGATTTTCGCGCCGCCGACCTGGCCCTGGGCGGTCAAGGTGCCCCATTGGTGCCGGCGACTGATGCCGCCCTGTTGCCCCCGATCGGTGGGTGGAGAGCCCTGGTGAATCTGGGGGGCATCGCCAATCTCACGCTGCTGCCTCCCGCCAGCGGACCTGAGGCCAAAGCACCCGTTTTGGGCTGGGATTGCGGTCCCGCCAACACCTTGCTGGATCTGGCTGCCCACCAATTCAGCGGCGGGAAATTCAGTTTTGATGCCAATGGAACCTGGGCACGTCAGGGCCAACCCGACGAAGACCTGATCCAAAGCTGGCTGCAAGAGGCCTATCTCCAGCAGGCCCCACCCAAATCAACCGGAAGGGAATTGTTTGGCCGCGCCGACCTCGCCCAACGCCTGGTAGCCATAGAAACCAGGGCCCAACAAGCCAATCAGCAAGCCCATCAGCAGCCCAACCCGGCCAATGCCCTGGCCACCCTCACGGCCTTCTCCGCCGCCGTGATTGGCCAGGATCTCGCCAAGGGGCCACCGGTCCAAGAGCTCCTGGTGGCGGGCGGTGGCTGCCGCAATGGCCTGCTGATGGAGGAACTCCAACGCCGCTGCCGCGGCACCCGGGTGCGCCCCTTAGCTGACCTTGGCATTGGCGACAGCGACCGCGAAGCCCTCGCCTTTGCCCTGCTGGCGTGGTGGCATGCCTTGCGGCATCCCGGCAATCTCCCATCGGTCACAGGGGCCTCTCGGCCAGCGGTCCTGGGCGTTTGCGCCAACCCCGCCTAGGGCCGCGGCAGCCTGAGCCGGCGAGGGGCGCCCCGCAACCGTTGGGGCCGCTGTTGCTCCTGCTGTTCGAGCACCTGGCGAAACCGATCCGCCGAAGCGATCCCTGCCTGGCCGCGCCGCAGGGCCTCGAGACGCTCCACCCCCTGCTGGATCAGCACCTTGGCCATGTTGCTGACCGTGCGGGATTCATCATCGGCCAAATCAGCCAACCGCCTGCATAACTCCTCTGGCAACACCACCTGCACCCGGGGCGACTTTGGGCGGCCACTGGAGGAGGTTTGCCGGGTCGCCACGCGGAGCCAAGCTTGCTGGATACCCGAAAGTGTACAGAGATGCCCATGGATAGTATCCACGACTATGCTGCTGGCACATATCCATCGGAGGCTGTTCCATGCCCCGCACCATTTCCCCAACGTCCAGCAAGCCCTCCCGGGCCAAAACCAGCCGCAATCAGCCCACCCCTGAGCGCAGTGATGTGCTGGTGTCTGCGGTCATCAGCACCTACCTGCTGACGCACCTGCACCACGTGTTGCAGCGCGCCGAATACGGCGCCCAACAGGAAGGGCGCCTGGCCCAGGCCAACAACTACGCCGAGCTCCGCAAGGTGCTTTGCCTCGATGCCCGCAGCATGGAAGACGCCTCCGCCTGCGGTACTCCGGAAACCGATTACCCCCAGGCCGCCTGAAGACCAGCCAACCTGAAGACCAGCCAAGCTGAAGACCTCGGCCCCGGAAGCCATCGGCAACAAGCCGCAACGTCTCGATGCCCTTTGGGGCCAATGTTCATAGGTTTAGGTGCCCTGGCCCCAAGCGATGTCGAGCACCCCTGGAAGCCCTACTGGAAATGCAGCAGATCTATACGCCCTGATCAGCAGCAATGCTGATCTCACCCAGGAGCTGTTCCGCCAGGCGCTCCAGGACCCCAGTGGAGCCCTAGAGCGGATCGTGGCGATTGGCGTCAGGGAGAACCTGCCCGTGACCAGCGCCGAGGTGAAAGCCCACATCGCCACCCTCGACGACAGTGCGAGCAAGCAATGGCTGCTCAAGGCCCGCGGGGGCCTGTGACAGGCGGGAGCGCTGGGGTGGCTTACCCAGGCTGCCCCCCTGGGCCCAACTGAAAAACAGCCAGTAACTGACGATCGCCAGGCCCGCGGTCACCACAAGGGCCGCCACCTGTTCGAGGCGCTTGATCATCGTTGGGGTCGCTGGGGGGAGGGGATCAGGGCTGGTGGGCGGTCAATCTCGAGTCTGCCCCACGTCCTGGAATTGAACCTCAACAGGGATGATGGAGGGGCTCCTGCCAGGCCCCGTGCTCCGACTCGAACGCATCGGCAAGATTTATCCCACCGGTGAGGTGCTGCGGGATGTCACCTGGGAAGTGAAACCCGGAGACCGGATTGGTCTGGTCGGCGTCAACGGGGCCGGCAAATCCACCCAGATGAAAATCATCGCTGGGATGGAGGATCCCACCAGCGGCCTGGTGGTGCGCCAGGGCGACCCCCGCATCGCCTACCTGCAGCAGGAGTTCGACGTTGACCTCAACCGCACGGTGCGCGAGGAGTTGTTTCAAGCTTTTGGCGAAGCGGCCGACGTGCTCAGCCGCCAACACCAGGTCGAAGTCGAGATGGGCAGCGAGAAAGCCGCGGCCGATCCCGAGCACCTCGACGAACTGATCCACGAACTGGGCCGCCTGCATAGCCGCTTTGAAGCCCTGCACGGCTACGAACTCGAAGCCCGCATCGACAAGCTCCTCCCCACGATTGGCTTCACCCCTGAGGGTGCCGAACAACCCGTGGGCGACTACTCCGGCGGCTGGCAGATGCGCATTGCCCTCGGGAAAATCCTTCTCCAGGACCCCGACCTCCTGCTCCTTGACGAGCCAACAAACCACCTGGACGTGGAAACAATCCAGTGGCTCGAGGGCTATTTGGTGGAGCAAACCGCAGCCCTGGTGGTGATCAGCCACGACCGCACCTTTCTCGATCGCATCTGCAATCAAATCGTCGAGACCGAGCGCGGCATCTCCAGGAGCTACCTCGGCAACTACAGCCAACACCTGGAGCAAAAAGTGCTCGAGCGGGAAGCCACCCAGGCAGCCTTCGACCGCCAGCAGAAAGAACTCAGCGCCCAACAGGCCTACATCGACCGCTTTCGGGCTAGTGCGACCCGCTCAACCCAAGCCAAGAGCCGCGAAAAGCTGCTCGACAAAGTCGATCGACTGGAAGCTCCCATGGAAACCGTGGGCGGGCCCAGGTTTCGCTTTCCCGACGCCCCCCGGTCCGGACGCCTGGTGGCCGAGATCCACGACCTCAGCCACAGCTATGGCGATCAAATCCTGTTTCTTGGCGCGGAATTGGAGGTGGAACGGGGCGATCGCATCGCCTTTGTGGGACCCAATGGGGCCGGCAAATCCACCCTGCTGCGCCTGGTGATGGGCATGGAGAAACCCGATGGCGGCCAGGCCTCCCTGGGCGAGCACAACGTGGAGGCCGGTTACTTCGAGCAAAACCAAGCCGAAGCCCTCGACCTCTCAAAAACCGTGATCGACACGATTTTTGAGGTGGTGCCGGATTGGACCCAAACCCAGGTGCGCTCCCTCCTCGGCACGTTCTGCTTCAGCAACGAATCGGTGTTCAAAGAAGCAGGAAAGCTCTCTGGCGGCGAGAAGGCCCGCCTGGCCCTGGCTTTGATGCTCCTGAAGCCCTGCAACCTGCTGGTGCT
>CAIYSK010000219.1 GCA_903928835.1 uncultured cyanobacterium | reverse complement strand
CGCCGAGTCGAAGCAGGGGCTTCAGGCGGCTCGCCACAGGAGCCGCTGGTGCCCTGCTGTCCCTTTTGGGCTTGGCCTTGGTTTTCCCCCAGCCCCTGCGGCGCCTCCTGGGACCACCGCCGGTGGCAGGTCTGAATGTGCGAGCAGGCATCGATGGCCGCCTGCTCGGCCATCTTCCCTATGCAGAGGTCAAACCATCCGAGCTGGTGGCCATTTCCCCAGGGATTGAACTGCAACGGGATGCAGCCGATGCTTTGGTGGCCATGCGCGCCGCCGCCGCCGACGACGGGGTGGATTTGGTGGTGCTCAGTGGCTACCGCTCGATTGCTTTGCAGAAGCACCTGTTTTTTGATGTGAAATCGGCTCGCAACCAAACCGCCAGTGAACGGGCCCGGGTGAGCGCCCCGCCCGGATTCTCAGAACATGCCACCGGCTTTGCGATTGATCTGGGTGATGGTTCCCAACCTGGGGCCAACCTGTCCCAATCGTTCGAGCAGACCGCGGCCTTCTCCTGGCTCAAGGCCAATGGGGCGCGGTATCAATTCGCGCTCTCGTTTCCCTATGGCAATAGCCAGGGCGTCAGCTATGAACCTTGGCACTGGCGCTATGAGGGCAGTACCGAGGCGTTGCAGGTCTTTGAACCCGCCCAGCGCTTGAGCCGTCCATGACCAGCCGTCGATGACCATTGTCCTGCCGGAATTGCTTTCCCCCGCCGGCACCTGGGAGGCGTTGAAGGCTGCTGTCGCCAACGGAGCCGATGCGGTGTACTTCGGCGTTGACGCTCTCAATGCCCGCATGCGGGCCACCAACTTTCAGCGTCAGGAACTACCAGAGCTGATGCAGTGGCTGCACCGCCGGGGCGTCAAGGGTTTCTTGACCCTCAACGTATTGGTGTTTCCCGCCGAGTTGGGTGAGGCCGCAGACCTGGTCCTGGCGGCAGCAGAGGCCGGGGTTGATGCCCTCATCGTTCAGGACATCGGCCTGGCTCGCCTCGCCAGGGAGCTGGCGCCCAACTTGGCGATCCATGGCTCAACCCAGATGTCGATCACGAGTGCTGCCGGGGTGGCCCAGGCGGCAGAGCTCGGCTGCCAACGGGTGGTGCTAGCCCGGGAACTGACGCTGAAGGATTTCCAGCGCCTCCAGGCCCAGCTCCAACAAAGGGCTATTGCGATGCCGTTGGAGGTGTTTGTGCACGGCGCCCTGTGCGTGGCCTATTCAGGCCAGTGCCTTACCAGTGAGGCCCTCGGCCAGCGCAGTGCCAACCGCGGTGAATGTGCCCAGGCCTGCAGGTTGCCCTATGAATTGATCGTGGATGGAGAGGAGAAGCCCCTGGGCGACCAGCGCTACCTGCTCTCCCCCCAAGACTTGGCAGCCTGGGAGCTGATCCCCCAGCTGGCCGAACTCGGCATCGCCAGCCTCAAGATTGAAGGGCGCCTGAAGGAGGCCACCTATGTGGCGGCCGTCACTGAGACCTATCGCCGCAGCCTCGACCAGTTGCTTCCCGTGCCTGGCAACGACAACCCAGGGCAGGGACACCGGGAACAGTGGCAACCGGCTCAGAGCCCACCGAATCAGCAGCAAACTGACCAGACCAGGCGGAACCTCGAGCTCAGTTTTTCTCGGGGGCTTTCAACAGGTTGGTTAGGGGGGGTGAACCACAGATCCTTGGTGCATGGGCTGTGGAGCAAAAAAAGGGGCCCCAAAATTGGCCAGTTCCTCTCCATCGATGCCAAGGGTTGGTGGCTTGTGAGCACGCCAACTGTTCTGAAGCCAGGCGATGGGGTTGTTTTTGAAGCCAGATCTCAATCGGCTTTAGAGGCTCCCCCAGAAGTTGGAGGCCGGGTGATGGCGGTTGAGCAGCGTGCTGCTGGGTGCCTGGCGATCAAGCTCGGGCCTGGCCAGATCGATGGCCGCGACCTGGTGGAGGGTGCCCCTTGCTGGCTGACCAGTGATCCAGCCCTAGAGCGGAGCTGGAAACGCATGGCGAGTTGCGAGACCCCCGAACGCAGGCAGGATCTCCATCTGCGGGTGAGTGGGGCCTGTGGCGAACCCCTCGTGCTTAGGTTGATTCGGGCCGGCTCCTTTGAGGCACCACAAACGGAGCAGTGGCAATGGCCATCCCCAACGCCCCTTCAACCGGCCACAGGCCAATCCCTTAACCACGACCGGCTAGCGGCCCAATTGGGCCGCCTGGGCGGTACGCCGTGGGAGCTGGGTGCTTTGGAGGTCGAACTCAGCGGGGAGCTGTTCCTCCCTATGGCCCAACTCAACCAGTTGCGCCGCCAACTCGTTGATCACCTGTCGAGCTTGGTCGACCTGGCTAGCTGCCCACCATCAGCCACCGCACCATCAGCTACCGCACCGGCGATAAATCGAACCGCTTCCAAAGCGGCCTTGGCCCAGATTCTGAGTTCCCTGCACCCCCAGGAGCCCTGGCTCAGCAGCAGATCCCACCAGGAACGTCAGGAGGGTCCGGAGGGCACTGAATTGGTCGTGTTGGTGCGCAGCCTTGATCAACTCAAGGCCCTGCGCGACCAACCCGTCCACCGCGTCATTGCCGAGCTGGAGCAGCCCCATGAGCTCAAGGAGGCCATTGCCATGGGTCGCGGCGTCTGGCCCGGAGGCGTTTGGCTGGCGGGTGCCCGGATCACCCGACCCGATGAGCGCTGGACGTTGGATCCTTTGATCCGGGCCCAGGCCGACGGTTATGTGGTGCGCAATGCCGATCAGTTGGAGGTGCTGACACCGTTGGCCCCCTGCGTCGGCGATTTCTCCCTGAACGTGTCTAACCCGCTCACCGCAGCATGGTTCTTGAACCATTGGGGCCTGGAGCGGATCACGGCCAGCTACGACCTTGCCCTCGATCAATTACTTGAGCTCTTGGCGGGGTGTCCTGCGGGATCCCTTGAGGTCACGGTGCACCAGCACATGCCCCTGTTTCACATGGAGCATTGCCTGTTTTGCGCCTTCCTCTCCGATGGCCATGACCACACAGACTGCGGTCGTCCCTGCGAGACCCACACGGTGCTCCTGCGGGACCGCAGTGGCAGTGAGCACCCCCTGCGGGCAGATCTCGGTTGCCGCAACACCCTTTTTAACGGTAAAGCCCAAACGGCCGCAGAGGCCCTCCCCCAGCTTCTGAGCGCTGGTGTGCGGGCCCTGCGCCTCGAGCTCTTGGACGAATCCGCGGACCAGGCCGTGCAACGGGTGCGGCAATACGGCTCCGCGCTCCGTGGAGAGATTTCGGGACGCCAGCTGTGGCAACAGGAGCAGCTTGATAGCCGCCTCGGCGTGACCCGGGGCAGTCTTAAAAGCCGCAGGTGAGTGAGATAGGGTGGTCGTTCGGCTTCTAAGCTTTGATAGGGCTGAAAAGCTTTTAATCAGGCCCGCAGG
>CAIYSK010000218.1 GCA_903928835.1 uncultured cyanobacterium | reverse complement strand
GCTGCAACCTCCATTGGCTCGAGCTCCAATGGCTCGGGATCCAGGGTTCCGCTCGCAAGCGTTGCGCTCTCAAGCGATGCCTCGCTCACCTCGGCAGCAGGGGCAACGCCCGCGGGTGGACCAACGCCATCAGGTCCAGGGGCGATCAGCTTTGCCCCCACCCCCACCAAAAGGCTGAGCAGCCCAACCGCCAGGGCCAGGGCCAGGGGCCAAAACAGGGGCGCCAAATCCTTGGGCCAAAAAGTGGGCCGCCTGAGATCACCCTGGCGGTTGCGACGCCACAATTCGCGGGCCTGAAGCCTGAGGCTGGCAGCCACCGCCCGAAAATCCCCCGCCAGCAAACCCCAGGGGTTTTCGTAGGGCACCGGCAAGGGCGCCCCCTGGAAAGGGGAATCCGGGGGAAGCTCGGAGGGGATCACGCCCCTGGCCTAGCGGCGTTTGAGGAGCGATGCCAGGCCGAAGCGGCTGGGATCGGCATCCTGGCCCTGGGAAAACCGTTCCACATCGGCCGCCTGGGGGGTGGGCTCCTTGACGCCGCGAACCTCCCGGTACATGGCGTCGTACTCCAAAGCGGAGCGGGCCCAGCTGAAATCCACCGCCATGGCCCGGCGCTGGAGCTCCTGCCAACTGGCCTGGTTGCGGTAGGCCTCCCAGGACCGCACGATCGCGGTGTAAAAATCGACTGGCTCAAAACGGTCGAAGCCGTAGCCCGTGCCCGTGCCCGCCATGGGGTCGTTGGGGGGCACCGTGTCGACCAGGCCCCCCACCATCCGCACCACGGGAATCGAGCCGTAGCGCATGGCCAACATCTGGCTGATGCCGCAGGGTTCAAACCGGCTGGGCATCAAGAAGGCATCACTGCCGGCATAAATCAGCCGGGAGAGGGCGTCGTCGTAGGTGAGGAAGACAGCGAAACGGCCCGGATAGCGGCAGGCCATCTGCCAAAGGGCCGATTCCAGGGCCCGATCACCCGTACCCAGCACCACAAATTGGCTATCGGTGTAGGCGAGCACCCGATCGGCCACCTGGAGCAACAGATCCACCCCCTTTTGATCCACCAGCCGGCTCACCATCCCCATCAGGTAGGTGCGGGGATTCACCGTGAGGCCAAACCGTTCCTGGAGGGCTTGCTTGTTGGTAGCCCGGGGAGTCAGGTTTTTGACGCTAAACGGGGCCGGCAGGCTGGCATCGGTCTCCGGGTTCCAATCGGCCGTATCAATTCCATTGACGATGCCGCGCAATTTGCCGCTGACAAAATTGAGTAGGCCTTCCAAGCGCTCGCCGTACTCGGGGGTCAGGATCTCCTTGGCATAGGTGGGTGACACGGCGTTGACCCGGTCGGCATAGAGCAGGGCCGCCGCCATGGTGTGGTCGCCTTGCATGTACCAGGGACACCAGGTCATGCGATCGAGCTTCCAACGCCAGGGGCCCTGGTATTTGAGGTTGTGGATCGTGAACACGGTGCTGATGTCCGCGTCCTGGTGCATCCACACGGGCAACATGCCGGTATGCCAATCGTGGCAATGGAGCACCTGGGGCTTCCAGTGGTGCCAGCAAAACTCGGCGGTGGCACTTGCAAAAAACGTAAAGCGCCAGTCCTCGTCCTCACCGCCATAGATCCGCTCCGGATCAAAGACCGGATGGCCCACCAAATAAATCGGCAAGCCGTTGGTCGGATGGCGACTCTCGAACACGGCAAAGTCGTTGCCCATGGTGTGGCCGCGCCAAATCGGCTCCGCGTCCACCTTCAACTTCGACCACAACTTGCCGTAGCCCGGCAGGATGATTCGCACGTCGTGGCCCAGGGCCGCCAAGGCAGGGGGCAGAGAGCCCACCACATCGCCCATGCCACCCACCTTGATCATCGGTGCGCATTCCGCAGCCGCAAACAAGATGCGCATGGCTAGACCCCTAAAGGAGGCCGCAATCCTACGGGCGTTGGTCCAAGCGGCTCACCCCTAGGGCAGCACGGTGACAGGGGTGCCCAGTTGGACAAGGCCAAACAGGTCTTGGGCCTGCTCATCCAGGAGCCTCACGCAGCCGTGGGACACCGCCCGGCCCACGCTGGCGCGGTTGGGCGTGCCATGGAAGCCAGCGGTGACACAGCCGTGGGTTGCCAGGTTGGCGTTGCCGTTAAAACCCTTGCGGGGCTTGCAATCGCGATAGAAACCGATCCAGCGGCTCCCCAACGGGTTATCGGCCCCGGGAGGAATTGCCTGGCCCGTAGCGGGATGGACCCAGGTCGGGTCCACCACCAGTTCGATCACTTGAAAGTGGCCCACGGGGGTTTCCCAGCCCGGTTTTCCCACCGCCACGGAGAAACGGCGCACTTCCAAGCCGTCATCCAAAACCACCAACTGGCGGTGGCGGCGATCCAGCACCAACTCCCGCTGGGCTGGTTGGCCCTGGTCAGCCGCCGGAAGCGAAGCCATGGCAGGGGAGGCGAGCTGGGAGATGGCGATCCCAGCCCCCAACCAGCCCTTCAAGGCAGCCAGGGGGAGTCGGAGAAATCGGGGGATCGTTTCTCCAGGAAGGCATCCCGGCCCTCCTGGCCCTCACTGGTTCGATAAAAGAGATGGGTGGCCTGACCCGCCAGCTCCTGAATGCCGGCCATGCCATCGGTTTCCGCATTGAAGGCCGCCTTGAGGCAGCGAATTGCCGTGGGGCTGTGCTGCAGCACCTCCCGACCCCAGCGAACCCCTTCAGCCTCCAGCTCCTCGAGGGGCACCACCGCATTCACGAGGCCCATGGCCAGGGCTTCTTGGGCTCCGTACTGACGGCAGAGGAACCAGATCTCCCTGGCCTTGCGTTGGCCGACCAGCCGCGCCAGATAGCTAGCCCCAAAACCGCCATCGAAGCTGCCGACCCGGGGGCCGGTCTGGCCGAAAACCGCATTCTCGGCCGCCAGGCTGAGGTCACAGAGCAGGTGCAACACCTGGCCTCCCCCAATGGCATAGCCCGCCACCAGGGCAATCACCACCTTGGGGAGGCTGCGAATCAAGCGCTGCAAATCCAGCACATTCAGCCGCGGCAAACCCGCCTCATCCACATAGCCGCCATCCCCGCGCACGCTCTGGTCGCCACCGGCAGAGAAGGCCCAGCCCCCATCGGCGGCGGGGCCGGCACCGGTGAACAGCACAACCCCCACGGCGGGGTTATCCCTCACCCGGCTGAAGGCATCACACAGCTCTTGCACCGTGCGCGGCCGAAACGCATTGCGCTTGTGGGGCCGGTTGATGGTGATACGGGCGAGGCCATCGCCGCTCAGCTCAAAAAGGATGTCCTCGTAGGACCCGGCCGGCTGCCACTGGGGAACGGGGGCGGTCATGCCGGAGGACCAAACGCATGGCCCATTCTGCGCAGTTCATGGCGGCGGCTGGCATCCAGGCGGCGGTCGGTGATCAGTTCGATCAGGGCCAGGGGCTGCTCCAGGGCCCAGGCCAAATCGGAGTCCAAATCAGCCTGCTGCTGGGGCCTGCGGCCTGGCACACCAAAGGCCGCGGCCAAGGCGAGGGCATCCACCGCCTGGGGCATGGCAAACAGCCGCTCAAAATCCATCCCGTGGGCGGGCTCGATCCGAATCGGTAACTGCTCAAAAATGCCGCCGCCGTTGTTGTTGAGCAGCACCACGGTCAGGCGGCCCTTGAGTTGCTGGCGCCAAAGCCAGCCATGGCTGTCGTGCAAAAGGGCCAAATCGCCTGTAATCAACACGGCCTGCCCCAACGCCTCCGCCACCCCACAGGCCAAGGAGAGGGTTCCATCGATGCCGGAAGCGCCGCGGAAGGCAAGCACCGGCCTGGGAGGCCCCGCAGGATCGGCGAATGTCTCCCAGTCGCGCACGGGGCTGCTGTTGGCCAGCACCACCGCCACCCCAGCGGGGAGCAGCCGGCTGAGCTGGCGGGCCAGGGCCGGTTCACTGAATCCAGGCCCCAATTGCCGGTCCAACAACTGCTGGCCCTGGGCTTCCAACTGGCTCCATAAACCGCTGTAGGCGAGCGACTCCTGGGCAGGCTGTTGGCGCCAAAGGGCCGGGGGCAGCTGATGCACCCAAGCCTCCAGACCCATGGGCACCTGCTTGCGGACCCGGCCGAGGGGATCCAAGCCCCGGGGCTCGCCCTCACTCACCAGGACGTGCTGGCCTTCGCAGCGCTCCAGCCAGCTCTGCACGCGGCGACTCGCCGGCAAGGGCCCCAGGCGCAACACCTGGGCGCCATCAAGGCTGGGCCGGGGGCAGTCCAAGAGAAGGTCGTAGGCCGCCACCTGCTCCAGTCCCTCCAGCCCCCGCAGGCCGCTCAGGCAATCCGCCACGAGCACCCAGCCAGTCCGCTCCAGCCAGCGCCGCAGCGCCGCCACATGGCCCTCCCAATGCTGGGGCATGCCCCGCCAGGGGCCTGCCACCACCACCCCAGGCCGGTCGGGATCCAGGCCCAGCAAACCCACTGCTTCAACGACAGAAGCGGCTGCACCAGCAGGCTTGGCCTGGGCAGGAGCGCCAAGCAGACCCGGTTGCAACGCCCCTGCCGCCGCCAACAGGGCCTGGCCATCGGCGTGCAAAGGCTCCGCCAAAGCCAGATTGAGATGGACTGGCCCCGGCGGGCGATCGGCGCTGCCCCGGCTGGCATCCAGGGCTTGGCTTGCCAAGGCGAGGGCTGCCTCGGGCGCCAAGCCCGCCAGGCCTTCGGCCCCTCCATCGGCAGGCACCTGGGCAAGCCAGCGCACGTTGGCCGCTAAAAAGGCTTCCTGGTTGACCGTTTGATTGGCGCCACAGCCCTTGAGCTGGGCTGGGCGATCCGCCGTGATCAGCAACAGGGGGATCCCGCCAAAATCGGCCTCCACCACCGCGGGCAGCAGGTTGGCCACGGCCGTACCGGAGGTGGTGATCACCGCCGCGGGTTGGCCGGAAGCTCGCCCCCAACCCAGGGCGAAAAACGCCGCCGAGCGCTCGTCGAGGGCGGTCACCAACCGCAGCGATGGGCCCTCCAACAGGGCCGCAGCCACCGCTAACGGGCCGGAGCGACTGCCAGGACACAGCACGATTTGCCCCAATCCCCCAGCCACCAAGGCCCTCAGCAGAGCAAGGCTGGCCTCAAGATTGCGCAACTCTTGATTGGGCTGTCCGTGTTGGGGCGGCTCAAAGCTGTGACCTGGATCCAAGGGTTGGGGCAACTCCAAACCGAAGCCCAGCAGGATGGGGCCACCATCTTCCCCCCTTCCCGTTGACGAGCGAAGCACCGCCCAAGGCCCCTTTCCTCACCACGCTGCGTCGCCAGGTGGTGCCACTGGTGGCCTGGGTGGCGGTGGCCCTGCTGCTGCGTTGGGCGGTGATCGAGCCCCGCTGGATCCCGTCGGGCTCAATGCTGCCCACGCTTCAATTGCAGGACCGGATCCTGGTGGAGAAACTGCGGCCCAAGCTGCATGTCCCTTTAGAGATCGGCACGGTGGTGGTGTTTCGATCTCCAGAGGTGCTGGTTCAGGCCGGCTACGACCCCAAGGCGGCCCTGATCAAGCGGGTGGTGGGCCGCCCCGGGGACACCCTGGAAGTCAAGGACGGCAAGCTCTGGCGCAATGGGGCCCCGGCCGAACCCGATTGGGCAGCCGAGGCCATGGATTACGCGATGGCCCCCATCACGGTGCCCCCCGATCACCTGCTTGTGATGGGGGACAACCGCAATGCCAGCCTTGATTCCCACATCTGGGGGCCCCTGCCCACCACCGACCTCATTGGCACGGCCGTTGTCCGCTACTGGCCCCTGCAGCGTTTGGGCCGGATTCGGTTGTCCGCCCCGACGGCACCACCGGCCAAGCCAGCAGAGCTGGGGTAGGGTGCAGGTCGTGACGCAGAGCACACCGGAGATGTTCAACCCGGAGTTCCTGACGACCGACAACGAGGCGATCAGCAGCAATTCGCTGATCCAGTACCTCCAGGAGCAGTCTCCAGATGTGTTGCAGCGGGTTGCCCGTTCTGCCAGCGGTGATATCCAAGACATCATTCGCCACAACGTGCAGGGCCTGCTGGGCATGCTTCCCGGCGAACAATTTGAGGTCAAAATCCAGACCAACCGCGAAAACCTCGGCGGTCTGTTGGCCTCAGCCATGATGACGGGCTACTTCCTGCGCCAGATGGAACAGCGCATGGAGCTGGAATCCTCCCTCCTCGGCAATGGGGAACTCGACCATGGGCTGGACAGCGATCCCGGCGAGCTCCACCTCTGAATTTTTGGTCTAGCCATCGTCGCCAGTGGCGCCACCAGGCACCAACTTGAGTTTCACCAGGCGCTCATCGATGCTGGCCAGGTAGGCCCAGCTGCCTTCATTCGATGCCCAGGGTCGCTGTTCCAAGCCATCGGCCAGGGCCTTGAGCAGCTCTGGCGAACATCCCACTGGCGCCTCGTAGTGGGCCGGCACCAACCAGCGCACCTCTTGGGCCGCCGCCAGACGCCTGATCCACTCGAGCAGGGCAGCTCGCGAGCGGGGAAACACCAAGCGCTCCAGGATCGGTGCCACCTGAATCCGAACCCCTCCATCGGGCACCAGTGCCCGGAACTCCTCCAACCAATTGACCTGCCAGCGGAAGGGATAGAGCCCGAAATAGGCATCGGGCATCCGGAGGCCAGGGGCAAACGCATCGGCCACAACCTCCAGCCAACCGGGCACCTGCAGGCTTGCCGGACGCAGATAGGAGGCAAACAGCACCAGCCGTTGCCAACCCAGCTGCCTGCGCTCCGGGGTATCCAGCAAGGGCTCATCCCCCCGCTCCCTGGCATGAAACAAAAGCGGACGGGGATCCCCATCAAACAGGCTGGGCGGGGTTGGACCGATGCCCACCAAGGCATCGGTCACCAAGAGACAGCCACTGGCCCGGTGCAGACAGGCCGCCTCCACAAAGGCCCCTAATCCCAGATCGAGGGGGCCCAACAACTCCCAATGCAACTCAGTGGGGTGGGGCAGGCCCTGGTCGAACAGCACCTTGGTGCGCCCCAAAGGAAATCCCAAAAAGCTGGGGGGAAGGCGCCAGGGAAAGCTCCACTGGCCGGGGGTCACCCAGACCGTGGCCGCCGGGAAGGCCCGCGCCATCGCGGGAACGGGCAGCTTGTGCTCCAGGCCTGAGGCGGTCGGCAACACGATGGTGCAGACCGGCCCGTACAACGCCTCCAACGCCCGCAGGCCATCGCGGACCTCTCCTGTGGGCGGCACGGGGGCATAGAGCATCAGGCCGTCCTGGACCCGCAGCACGGTCATCCGGATCGGCACAGCCACATAAAACACGCCTTGGAGTTGCTCAAAACTCCAGACTTGGCCGGGAATCAATTCGCGAATCAGGGTGCGCCGCTGTCCATAGGGATACAGGGGCAACAACGGCCACCAGGGCCAAGCTCGCGACGGAGAGTGGGGCACGGGCACGGGGCGCTGGTCCCAGCATCGCTTAGGCCCCCATGCCGCTGCGAGGCCTTCCCTAACCTGCAGGCGTGAAGCCCCCCACCGCGGAAGAACGAAGCCAGGGCCGCCAATCCACGGTCTGGGTGACCTCAGACGGGTCCGGCCTGGCCACCTTCCTGCGGGTGCTCGGACCCGGTTACCTGGTGGCTGTCGGCTACATGGATCCGGGCAATTGGGCCACCGACCTCGCCGCCGGATCCCACTACGGCTACAAGCTGCTCTGGGTTGTGGGCGTCTCCAGCCTGATGGCCATGGTCCTTCAATCGCTGTGCTGCAGGCTCGGCATTGCCTCGGGGTTGGACCTGGCCGAGGCCTGCGCCAAGGCATTGCCTTCCCCCCTGCGCATCCCCCTGTGGCTCCTGGCGGAGCTCGCCATCGTGGCCTGCGATTTAGCGGAACTGGTGGG
>CAIYSK010000217.1 GCA_903928835.1 uncultured cyanobacterium | reverse complement strand
CTGCTGGTCTCCACCATGGTCAGTGGGGGGCCGTTGCTGGCCGCTGAGCGACTCAGCGTTCGTTTTGGCGAACTGGAGCGTTCTGTCTCCGTGAAGGAGTTGGCCGTCTTTGCGAGCACTGGCCAGAGCGAAGGTGGATTGAGCTGGTACCTGGATCGCCTCAGACCTGCTGAGCGTTTGGACCTGCGTCGGGCCCTGTCCATGGGCGCGCCCTTTTCGTCCCTGATGCTCTCCCAGGCTTTGGCGGCGCCGATTGGCCAGGAGGTGATCGCGCAATTGGCGAAAGCCCTGGCTTTGCCTGCACCAGTGGCTCAGTCCGCTCTCGAGGCCGCTTTGGTGCTGGGAGCGGCCCCAACCGGCCGTCTGAGTTTGATCCATGTGCTGGAGGCCTTTCCCCTGCGCGACCTTCCTGTGGATGGGCGGATGGTGATGGCTGTGGTGCGGGAGATCAGCCACGCTTTTGATGAACGAAACAAGCTCTATCCGGGCTTGGTGGCCCTTGATGGCGGGGCGCCGTTGGCCTCCCCCCTGGTGCAGCCCAATCTGACGAGTTTGGCTAAGGCAGGTCCGGCGGCCTTTACCCGCCAACCCTTTCGTTATATGGGCCGTTACGGCAAGACGGTGCAGGCAGTTCTGTACTTGCCGGCCCAAGCCACTGCCAAGACAAAGGCGCCCCTGGTGGTTTTGGCTCCGGGCCTGGACAACGATTTCAACGCCCTGCTCTATCTGGCCCAGCACTTGGCTAGCCATGGCTATGGGGTGGCCACGCTCAACTTTCCGTTTACGAGCTCCAACGCGATCGGGGGGGCCTTGATGGGGAGTTCACCGATTCCACCCCCTGGGGCTTGGTTTGGCCAGCCACGCTCAGTGAGTGATCTGATCGACCAGGTGCAGCAGCGCTGGGGCACCCGCATCGACACCACCTTGGTGGGTGCTTTGGGTCAATCGCTCGGTGGTTACACCGTGACAGCGCTTGGTGGAGCTCGCCTGGATTGGGCCCATCTCCAAGCGTCATGCAAGACCGTTGCCGATTCCAAGCATGTTGTTCTCAACTTGGCCATTCTCTGGCAATGCCAGGACCCTGAGAAAGCTGTGACTGAACCGGATCAGTCGGATCCGCGGGTCAAGGCGGTGGTGGCGGTGAATCCCGTGACCAATCCGATTTTCAGTGCCAAGTCCCTTGGGGCGATTTCAACCCCAATGCTGTTCATTGCAGGCACCCATGACATCTTTGCTCCGCCCATCTCCCAGCAGGTGGGGCCATTTACGTCGCTTAAGCAGCCTGGACGGATGGTGGCTGTGGTCGACGGTGCCACCCATTTGTCGTTCCTTGATGGTTCGAAGCCCCTGCCGGTGTTCCTTGTGGGGCCGGATCGCCCCGAGGCCTATCAGGAACTCAAGGGTTTGTCGCTGGCCTTTTTTGATCAGTATTTGCTGGGGGGCCAGCTTCTGAATCAGTTGGTCCCGGCCGCCGGAGGCATTCAGCGCGGTGGAGCTCCCTTGACCATGTTGCTGCGTCGCCAGCTCAGCATGGCTGAGGTGTTTGCGGCCCTAGAGCCGCTTGCTCCCCCGTCTCCCTAGCTAGCCCCGGAGAGCATGGCAGTTGGTTGCGTTTGGAGGAGAATCTCCTTGGGGTTGGTTAGAATTCGGGCTTATTATTTCTGATTTCGCGCGGACTGATTTCATGCGGGTTCCTTTCATCAAGACCTCCTTTGCTGCAGCGCTGGCTTTGACCGCTGCAGTTTCGGCTGGAGCCCAGTCAGCCGGTGCCCAAACCTGTCAGTTCCTGGCCCCTGTGGGTGGCGATGGCACCACCAATATCGTCACCAAGACCATTAGTCCTGGCGCCGTGTTGCCCTTTAGCCGTCCCAACTGGAACACCGATTTCTTTGTGACGGCTCCCTACAGCACCTACAAGTTTTTCTTCACCGCCAATTCGTCGGTGAGTGCCACCTACCCGGTGGAGGGCTTTCTGAAGTTCACCGATGGCACCGCCTTTCAGGTGATCAACGAACCCTCCTTTGCACCGCCCACGGGCACGGGTCGCCAATGGGGCCCTTTCCCCACCTACCCCGGCAAGGTGGTTTCCCAGGTGAATTTCAGGATTGGAGCTTCGGCTGATCAAGCAGCCACCGGTTTCACCTACCGGATCTCCGTGCAGGGCTGCAACTAAAGCAGGCTCCACCACAAGGCCTCGGTATCGGGGGCGATCGCTAGGGCCGTTGGGCCCAGATGGCTGATCGCCCTGCAGCCCAGGCTGTTGATTAAGAGGGCACCAGAACTGCCCATTAGGGCGGTTTCGTCGATGCTCTGCTCCTGGGCAATGCCCAAAATCAGGGCCCGTTGCCGCATGATTCCGGGCAGGCAGCCGCTGCTTAGGGGCGGGGTGATCCAGTCTGATCCCGATCCCGGGCCCGATCGCACCATCAGGTTGGTAGTGGTGCCGCAGCTGAGCTCGCCGCTGCCGCCTGGCAGAAGGGCATCATCGGCACCGGCTGCTTGGGCCTGGCGGCGGGCCTGAATCGAGGGCCCATAGGCAAAGGTCTTGCACTGGCTCAGCACACTGGTGGCGCAGCGCCTTTCGGTGGGGCTCACGATCACCCGCACCGGGTCGAAATTGGGCTCGTGGGGGTTCAGTTGCAGCCAAAAGCGGTGGGCACGGCTTGATCCCTCGGCGTTGCTTGACCCCTCGGCATTGGCTGGCGGGATGGCGATTCCCCGGCCACTACTCCCCCGGCTCCAATTCAGCCGGAGGGCGCCGCAGCCGATCCCGCTGCGGCTGATGGCCCCATGAATCAGGGGCTCCACGGTGGCCTTGTCGGGCGGCTTGGCCAAGCCGAGCAGGGCGGCCGAGTGGTGCCAACGGCCCAGGTGCTCGGCCAGCAACCGGGGCCGGCCATCGAGGATCAACACGGTTTCAAACAAGCCATCGGCGAGCAGCAGGCCCCGCTCATTGATCGGCAACGTCAGCTCGTCGGGGGAGCCCCACTGCCCATGGGGGCCGGGATCGTTGATCCAGGCGATCGCCACTGCGTCTGTCATGCCAAAGCCTCCAGCAGGGGTTGGAGTTTCCAGCCCATCTCCTCGGCCTCGGCGGCTGGATCGGAGTCGGTCACGATGCCGCAGCCGGCGTGCACCCGCAGCCGTTGGTCCTTGATCAGCACGGAGCGGATCAGGATGTTGCTGTCGAAGCTGCCATCGGGGCCTAGCCAAAACAGGGAGCCGCAATAGGGACCGCGGGCCACAGGCTCCAGTTCCGCCAGGCGCTGGCAGGCGCGAATTTTGGGGGCGCCAGTGATCGAGCCCCCCGGCCAGGCGGCCCGCAGCAGGTCCACTACCCCATGGCCTGGTTTCAGCATCCCCTCCACCACCGAGGTGAGGTGGTGCACGTGCCGGTAGCTCTCCAATCCCACCAATTGGGGCACCTGAATCGATCCGCTCTGGCAGACCCGGCCTAGGTCATTGCGCAGCAGATCCACGATCATCACGTTCTCAGCGCGGTCTTTGGGGCTGGTGATGAGTTGGGCGGCTTCCGCCGCATCGGCCTGGGGATCCTGGTGGCGGGGCCGGGTGCCCTTGATCGGCCGCGTTTCCACCAGGCCCTGGCCATCCACCTTCAGGAACCGTTCTGGGGAGCTGGACAGCACCGCCTCCCCCTGGGCAGTTCCTGCGGCGATAGCCAGGCCGCCAAAGGGTGCCGGGCAGGTGTGGCGTAGCCGCAGGTAGAGGCCCAGGGCGTCGGGGTGCCCGGCGGTGGTGGCTTCGCAGCAGGCGGTGAGGTTGGCCTGGAAGACATCGCCTTGGTCGATCCATTGGCGGATCTGGGCCACCTGCTCGGCAAACCGGCTGGAGCTCGTGTGCCAGGTCCAGGCGTCGAGGGGAATGGCCCCAGTCCAAGGTGTTGCCGTACCAGGGGCTGCGGTGCCAGGGGTTGTGGTGCCAGGCCCAGCCTGGGTTGCCGCTATCGCTGTGATCAAGCCAGCCATCTCCTCCAACCGCTGGGGTGTGGAGCCTTCCAGCCAAAGGGTTTGGCTTTGATGATCAATCACCACGATCGGGTCAAACCGGGCCGCCCAAAGCACGGCCATGTCACTGCTGCACCAATGGGGAGCAGGTTCCACCCAAGCTCCTGCCTCGTAGGCCAACCAGCCCATCCATTGCCCGCCGCTGGCCTCGATGGTTGCGATCGCCTCAAAAGGATCGCTCGCGCCTGGGGTGCCGGGTAGGCCGCGGCAAATCCGTTGCTCCAGGGGATGGATGCCGATTCGGCTCCAACGGCCCAGGCCGGAGCCATCGCCATCGAGCCAAACCAGCCCCTCGGCGCCGAATGCGTTGGCCAGCTGCTGCACCAGTTGGGCCGGTTCACACCAGGGCAAGGGGCGCCGGATGGGGCTTGGCTTGGTCAATGGCTTTGCCTGGTCAATGGCTGGACAGTGCCCCACTGGCGAGCTCGGGGTGTCCCGCCTCGATCAGGGCGGCATCGCGGATGCGGCAGCTGTCGCAGATTCCGCAGGCCCGGTCGCCGCCGCTGTAGCAACTCCAGGTGGTGTTGATGGGCACCTTCAGGCGCAGGGCCTCTCTCACGATTTCTGTTTTGCTCCAAAGCACCAGGGGCGCCCATAGCTGGGCCCCATGGCCCTCGCGGCCGCTTTTGCTGGCCAGATCGGCCAGGGTTTGGAAGGCGCTGAGGTAGTCGGGGCGGCAGTCGGGGTATCCGGAATAGTCGACGGCATTCACGCCGAGCACCAGTTTGGTGGCGCCCCGGGCCTCCGCCAGACTCAGCCCTAGGGCGATGAATACCGTGTTGCGTCCGGGCACATAGGTGCTGGGGATCACGCCGCTTTTGACACCGCCCGTGGGTACGGCGATGGTTTGGTCGGTGAGGGCAGAGCCGCCCCAGCTGGCCAGGTTGACGGCGATGGTGTGGTGCTCGGCCAGCTGTAGGGCGCTGGCCACGTCAGCGGCGGCCTGCAGTTCACGGCGATGGCGTTGGCCGTAATCAAACGAGAGACCAATCACGGCATAACCCGCCGCCTGGGCCAGGGCTGCAGCGGTGGCGGAGTCCAGTCCGCCGGAGAGCAGGGCAATGGCGGTGGGTTGGGGCGTGGGCAAGGGACTGGCAGTTGCTGGATCAATGGCAAAAGGCTGTCAGATCACCGTCAAGATGGGGTGAAACCGATGGTTTGGCTGTGAAAGTGCGTTTGAGGGTCTTGCCTCGCCTTCCTGTTGTCACCCTGGCTGCTCCCCTGGCAGCCGTCTTGGGTGCCGTTTTGGGTCTGCCTGGGGCGCGGGCCATTCCGCGTCTGGATCTCAGCCCCTTTCCCCCAGCCGCTCCCGGAGAAACCCGTTGGGTGATTCAGCTGCCAGGACTTCTCCCTTCCTCCAGCGATCAGGCCATCTCCGGCAACCCCCGCGATTGGCGGGTGCAGGTGATCGTGGGCCAGCTGGCCAAGGTTGACTGCAACATGCACAGCTTTTCTGCCCAGCTCCGTATCGAGAAGGGCAAGGCCGATCCGGTTGTTCCCTATCTGCGGGTGAGCGATGTGGGTCCGATGGCCTCCACCCGCATGGCTTGCCCTGGCGGAGAGCCCTTGCAAGAGAAGTTTGTGGCGATGGCGGGCCGGCCGTTTGTGATGCCCTACAACGTGAGTCGGCCGATCGTGGTGTATGCCCCTAGGCCCATTGAGGTGCGCTGGCGGCTGTGGAAGGCCGAGACGCAGGAGCGGCCCGCGGCCAGGTATTAAGCAGGCGCTCCTCAGCGCACGCCAAGCCACTTGTGGCTTTGCAGGCTGAGCCGCCATTGGGGGTGCTGACGTACAAAATCGATCGCCAGGTTTTGGCCCACGGCGCTCTCCCAGCCGGGTTGGATGAGCAGCTCCGGGCCTGATCCAGCCCTGGTGGCGCCTGGCTGGACCTGGGCTTGTTGGGCTTTGGCTTGCTGGGCGGCGGTGGCCATGGCTTCTGCGAAGGCCAGATCGCTGGAGGTGTGAACGATCACCTTGAGCTCGTCACAGGCCGCCAGCAGCTCTGGGCAGGGCGGGCGATGGGGTTTGGGGGAGAGGGTGATCCAGGCAAACTGGCCGCTCATGGCATCGACGCCACTGGTTTCCAGGTGTAGAGGCAGGGGCTGACCCTGGCGATTGAGTACCTCGGCCGTGAGGGTGGCGCAGAGGCTGTCGAGGTTGTGGTGCAGGGGTTCGCCACCGGTGATCACCACAAAGGCGGCCCCGGCTTGGGCGGCGCTCCGTGCCTCTGCTGCCAGGTCCTCCGCCGTGCGCAGGGGGTGGGCCTCGCTGGGCCAGGAGTGTTTGGTGTCGCACCAGCTGCAGCCCACCCGGCAGCCGCCCAGGCGAATGAAAAAGGCACTGCGGCCCGCGTGCAGCCCCTCTCCCTGGAGGGAATGGAAGGTTTCTACGACTGGCAGGGAACTAGACGCTGGAGGGGCTGGCACTGGTGCTCGGGCTTTGCTGCGCCTGCTGGGTGCGGAGCGCTTCTTGGGGTGACCTGGGCAGCCGCTGCTGGGCGGCTTCCGCCAAACCCCGGAAGAGGGGGTGGGGCTTGCCTGGCCTGGAGAGGAATTCCGGGTGGTACTGGCAGGCGGTGAAGAAGGGGTGATCCTTTAATTCGATCAGTTCCACCAGGCGGCCATCGGGGGATGTGCCACTGATCTCGTAGCCCGATTCCAGAAACAGATTGCGATAGGCGTTGTTGAACTCGTAGCGGTGCCGGTGCCGTTCGTACACCACCTCCTGGGCATAGAGGCGTTGTCCCATGGTGCCTGGGGTGAGCCGGCAGGGATAGACGCCCAGGCGCATGGTGCCTCCCAGGTCGACCACATCCTGTTGCTCGGGCAGCAGGTGAATCACGGGATGGGCCGTTTCGGAATCGAGTTCAGCACTGGTGGCCCCGGCGAGGCCAGCTTGGTTGCGGGCCCACTCGATTACGGCGCACTGCATCCCCAGGCACAGGCCCAGGAAGGGCACCCGCTGCTCCCGGGCCCAGCGGATGGCCGCCACCTTGCCATCCACGCCCCGGTTGCCAAAGCCGCCGGGCACCACCACCGCATCCATGCCGGCGAGCAGGGTTTCGGCGCCCTGGGTTTCGATTTGTTCGGCGCAGATCCAGTGCAGGTCGAGGGAGGCATCCACATCCAGGCAGGCATGGCGTAGGGCTTCCACCACCGAGAGGTAGGCATCGTTGAGCTGCACGTATTTGCCCACCAAGGCCACCTTCACGGCCGGGCCGGGGTTGCGCAGCTTTGTCACCAACTTCTCCCAATTCACCATGTCGCTGGGATGGTTGGGGAGGTTGAGCACATCGAGCACCTCATGGCAGAGGCGGGCCCGCTCCATGGCCAGGGGCACCGCGTAGATGCTGTCGGCATCGAGGGCTTCGATCACCGCCTTGGTGGGGACCCCGCAGAAACCGCCGATCTTGGCCTTGAGGTCATCGCTGATGGGCCGATCGCTGCGGCACACCAAGACATCGGGCTGGATGCCGATGGAGCGCAGCTCCTTGACCGAGTGCTGGGTGGGCTTGGTTTTTAGCTCCCCTGAGGTGCCAATAAAGGGCAGCAGGGTCACGTGCACGTAGGCCAAATCCTGGCGGCCCACATCGCCGCGAAATTCCCGGATCGCCTCCAGAAACGGCAGGGATTCGATGTCGCCCACGGTGCCGCCGATCTCGGTGATCACCACATCGGCATTGCTGTTGGCCGCCACCCGCTTAATGCGTTCGCGGATTTCGCCGGTGATGTGGGGGATCACCTGCACCGTGCCGCCGTTGTAATCGCCGCGGCGCTCCTTGTTGATCACGGATTGGTAGATCGATCCGGTGGTCACGCTGTTGAGGCGCGACATGGCGGTGTCGGTAAACCGTTCGTAGTGGCCCAGGTCGAGGTCCGTTTCAGCGCCGTCTTCGGTCACGAAGACTTCGCCGTGTTGATACGGGCTCATCGTGCCCGGATCCACGTTGAGGTAGGGGTCGAGCTTGAGGATCGAAACGCTGTACCCGCGCGACTTCAGCAGCCTTCCCAAGCTGGCCGCCACGATGCCTTTGCCGATGCTGGAGACCACACCGCCGGTAACAAAGACAAATTTGCTCATGGCGCATCGGCTGATTCTTCAATCTACCGATAGCCACCAAGGGCCCCTCAGGCTTGCCCTTGAGCGGGGCTTCAGGCTTCCAGCAGGCTGCGCAGCATCCAGGCGGTTTTTTCGTGG
>CAIYSK010000216.1 GCA_903928835.1 uncultured cyanobacterium | reverse complement strand
GGCAAGGCGGGCCGGGGTCTGCGCTTAGCCATCGAAGCGATGGCTGAGCAACTGCGCCGTGACAGGGGCGAAACCATGCTGGGCGACTTCCTTGCCCGGGCAGCCGCTCCGGCTGATCCGGCACTGTTGAGCCCAACCCCTTTCGAGACAGGTCTCTCAGCGATCGGTCGCCAGCGGCTCAGCCACGACCTCGATGTCCTGATCCACACCTCCGGGCTACCGGATGGCTTCCCCCGGCAGGCCCGGGTCCTACTGGTCGAGGCCGGTGCCGACCAAATCGTGGTGCGGGAAGCCACCGAAGCCCTTGCCGCCTGCTTGCCCCAGGCGGATCGGATCACCCTGCAGGGTGCGGGTCACTGCTTCCTGGGCAGCAAAGTTCTCCCCATGGCCCTGGCTTGGCTCGAGCCCCTGGGATGAACAGCCAGATATTTAGCCAGCAGGTGCGGCACCGCTTTGGCCGGCAAGCCGACCACTACAACGGCCACGCCAAGCTGCAACGGGCCATCGCCTGGCGCCTGGCCCGCCATTGCCTCTCCCTTCCCCTGCCCCCGGGGCCGCGGGCCGACCTTGGCGCCGGCACCGGCCTGGTGGGCCAAGCCCTCAGGGAGCAGGCCCACCAGGCCATGCCAGAGGCCAACGCCCAAGACAATCCATCCCTGCTGCAAGTCGATTTCTGCCCCGAATTGCTGGCGTGTAATCCCATGGCCAAGGGCCAGGGCGGGCTGCTTTGGGATCTCAACGCAGGGCTACCCAGGGAGATCCCCCAACCCGCCCTGCTCACCTCCAGCTTTGCCTTGCAATGGCTGGACGACCCCATCCAGCAACTCGAGCTCTGGTGCTCAGCTCTCCGCCCCAGGGGCTGGCTGGCCTTGGCCGTGCCCACAGCAGGGAGTTTTCCCCAATGGCATCAGGCCGCCGCGGCCGCCCACGTGCCCTTTACCGGGCTTGCCTTACCCAGCGCCAAGAACCTGATTGCCGCAGCACGGCGCCACCTGCAGGTGCCCACCTACCAGCGGCTGCGGTTCACCCAGCCCTGCGGCAATGGCCTCACCTTCCTGCGCGAAGTCCGGCAGCTTGGGGCCTCCGCCACCAGGCAAAAGCCCCTCCATCCCAGCCAACTGCGACGGCTCCTGCAGCACTGGCCCGCGGGGGGAACCCTGGGCTGGGAGGTGGTGCTGCTGGTGGGCCAGCGGCTGACGCCATGACATCAGGCCAAGACATGAAAACGGGCAAAGACATCAGAACGCCACTCCCTCCCCAGCTGGTTGTTTGCGGCACCGATACCGATGTGGGCAAAACCGTGGTCAGCGCCCTGCTCGTGCAGGGGCTTGGCGCCCACTACTGGAAGCCGGTGCAAAGCGGCGGCATCGAGTACGGCGGCGACAGCGGTTGGATCCAAGCCCTGCTTGGTCTTCCGGATGGGCGCATTTGCCCGGAGAGTTACAGGCTCAACAACCCCGTTTCTCCCCACTGGGCCGCCGAACTCGACGGCTGTCGCATCGAGCCAGAGCGTCTTGCCCTCCCCAAGGTTGCGGGGCCTTTGGTGGTCGAAACCGCCGGGGGTCTGCTCGTGCCGCTGCGGCGGGACTGGCTTCAAATCGAGCAAATGGTCCAGTGGCGACTACCAGTGGTGCTGGTGGCCCGCAGTGGCTTGGGCACCTTGAATCACACCCTGCTCTCGGTAGAGGCCCTGCGCCATCGCAACATCCCCCTGCTGGGGCTCGTGCTCAATGGGCCCCTCCACCCCGACAACCCCCACACCCTGGCCAAGCTTTCCGGGGCTCCCGTGCTCGCCCAACTCCCCCATCTCAATCCCCTGGATGCCCAAGCGCTCGAGCGGCAATGGCAAAGTCAAGGCCTGGCCCATACATTGGCCACAGCACTGACGGCAACCGCCATCTCCCTGTGAATAAACAAACCTGGTTGATTTCCGCTTTCCTTGTCCTCCTCTGCGGAGGCATCTTTGTGGCCTTCACCGATGTGGAACTTCGCTTGGTGCGTTGGGTGAGTTGCGGTCCCCTAGCGACCCAGCGGGAAGACCACAGCGAGCTCTGCCGTTAACTGCCCCCATGGGGCGATGAGCCCGTTAGGGGCCCGCCAGAATCGCTGCCTCCGCATCCGAGCGGGACAAGCCATAGGGGAAATGCCGCACACTCACCCTGCCTTCGTTGTGCCAACTCACCTTTAACTCCTCCACCTCCAACTCAATCTGGGCACTCCATTCGGGGCCATGGAGATCCCAACAGCACGGTTGGGAACGCTGTTGCTGGGCACCGATCGACGCCAACCAGGCCTCCAGGGCCGGCAGGGGATGGTGATACAGGGGGGTCTCTGACGTTGGCTCGTCTGGAGTCAGCGCCTCTGGTGTTGGTGCTGTCGTCATCTCAAACCTCTCCCCTCAGCCAAGCCAAGCCCAGGCCCAGGGCCAAGCTCAGCAGCAATGTGAACCCTAAGAGTAAAAGTGCCAGCCACTCGCCGCCGGATAGGGGCCTCCGGGTTCCCCCCTGGACTGGGCTCTCAGATGGCGGGGGGGACGAGGGCCAGAGGGGAACTTGGGCCAACAGCATCTGGCGCAGGGCCAACAGCTCGGCGTCGTAACGCTGGCGGGAGAGGGGATCGCTGAGCACCCCATACCCCTGCTGCAACTGCTGAAAGGCGGCGGCGGCCTCAGCCAAAGGCAGGCTGGTGGTATCGGGGTGATAACGCTTGCTCAGGGTGCGGAAGGCCTGGCGCAGCTCCTCGGTGGTGGCCTCCGGCTCCACCTCCAGTAGGGCGTAGTAGCTGGCAGGTACTGATGGCGACACCGCGGGCGCTACAGGTGGCAGTGGCAGGCTTGGCACAGCGCCCGAACCCAGGCTGGACGATCCTAGGGAGATCACCGCTGCCGCCTGCGTGGATGGCCCATGATCACTTCGCCCTCTGGCAAGAGCTCGGATGGACTCCCTCTGCCATCCAGGAGAGGCAGTTCGTAGCCCTGCAGGGGCAGCTCCGCACCTGGAACAGTCGCCTCAATCTCACCCGCCTGGTTGAAGGTGACGACTACTGGATTTCCCAGGTGTTCGACAGCCTCTGGCCCCTGGTTCCTCTGCTGCAAAGTTCGCCAGAGGAGGCCCTGCACCTGATCGACGTCGGTACCGGTGGGGGCTTTCCCGGACTAGCCGTGGCCATTGCCCTGCCCCAGGCCCAACTCACCCTGGTGGATTCGGTGGGCCGCAAGGTGGAAGCGGTCAGGGCCATGGTCCTGGAGCTGGGCCTGGCTGATCGGGTGAACGTGCGCTGCGAGCGCATTGAGCAAACTGGCCGCTGCCGAACCTGCCGGGGGCAGTTTGATTGGGCGATGGCTCGGGCAGTAGCCAGTGCGCCTGTGGTTGCGGAATACCTGGTGCCGCTGCTGAATCCCCAGGGCCGAGCGCTGCTCTACCGGGGCCAATGGGATGCCAGCGACCAAGACAGCCTGGGGAAGGCCTGCCTACTCCTCAACGCAGGGATTGAACAATGCCGCGAAAGCGACCTGCCGGGGGGCAAAGGCATCCGCCACGCCCTGGTACTGAAGCCGCTGGGCCCCTGCCCGAAGACCTATCCCCGGGCCGTTGGCATACCCAGCAAGCAACCCCTCGGTGCTCCGCCCCAGCCCCCTGGCTAGGTGTTGACGCGAGCTAGGTACTGGTCAACCGCTCCACCGTTTGACCACCCAGCCGGGCCTTGAGCTGGCGCAAAATGGCGGGGATTTCAGCCGCCCAGGGACTGTCCGAGAGGGCGCCACGCAACTGGGCTTCATCCACGCCACCACCTGGGGTAGGGGAAGACGCATCGGCCTCAAAAACTTCGGCCTCAAAGGCTTCTGACTCAAAAGCATCGGCATTCGCCCCGGGGAACCAATGGCCGCCCTGGCCCATCAAGCCATAGCGCGCCTTGGCAAAGCTCTCGAGATCCCAAGCCTCCAAAAGATTGTGCAGCCACAGCAGCACCGGCAGGTTGATCTCGCCAGGGGTGTCGGTCCACTCGGGCAGACCCTGGTGCCAAGTGGCCAACCAGGTCTCACCAAGCGTCCCGGCCAAGGCCTCGCTGCGGGCCCGCTCCAACCGCTCCACAACTGGCGGCACCAGGCCGCCGGCCCCATCCAACAGGGCCACAGCCTCGAGATGGGCCTCCAAATCGCCTGGGTGGGCAGCCCCCACGCTGATCGTGTGAATCCCTGGGGCGGAGAGGCAAAACAGGTCGTTGAAAACGATGGGATGCAGCGGCGCGCACAACTCGGCCATCCGCGCTGAGGGGCTGTGGAGATGTCCACCCTTATCGGTGGGACTGATCACAAACACACCCATGTCATGGGCCAAGGCCCGATCAATCGCCGGACGGTTGTCCTGGCGAATGAAATACCAATGCAGGTTGATGAAATCGAATTGATCCGTGGCGATGGCCGCTTCGATTAAGGCCAGGGAGCCATGGGTCGAAAAGCCCACATGGCCAATGCGGTCTTCTGCTTGCCAACGGCGCACCACCTCCAGGCATCCGCCAGGGCGGAGGGTCTGGTGGAGATGCTCCTCGAGGTTGATGCCGTGAATCGCAAGCAAATCCAACCGCCCACCCCCCGCCAAGCCCAAACGCTCAAAACTCGTTTCCAGCTCGGCTTCAAACACCCCAGGGTCCGCATTGGGCGGCACCTTGGTTTGCAAGATCCGCTGCGGATCGCTCACCTGCTCGAGCACCGTGCCCAACTGGCGCTCGGAGGTGCCGTAGTAGCGAGCGGTTTCAATGTGGTGAAAACCTGCTGCCACCGCTTTCTCCAACGTGGCCCGCAGGTTGGCCTGACTGGCCGATGTAATGGCATCCGCAGGGAGATCACTCCAGCTCTGTTGAAAGCGCATCCCACCCAACGACAACACCGGCATGGCCAGGCCCGTGCGGCCAAAACGGCGGGTGGGCACCCTCATTTTCATCGCCGTGGCAGGGTGCGCTTGAGCCTGGCGGGCTGGGGCAACCCCAGGGGGTGGATGACCTGCTGGGCCAATTGGGCTGTGAGCTCCGGCAAGGCCCCATAGGCCACCCAATGGATGCAATCCACGGGACAGGTGTCGATCGCCTCTTGGATGAGCTCGGTGCTGTCACCGTCTTGGCGAATGGCTCGGGAGCGACCCCAATCCGGTTCCACCACGAAGGTATGGCTGGCCACGTGGGAGCAGTAGCGACAGCCAATGCAGACAGCCTCATCCACCCAGACAGCCTGTTCCCTAAGCACTCCTCCCAGCAAGGGCTCAAAGCCATTGGGGCGGGGTGAGCTGGCCCCATGGCCAGGGGCAAAGGCCAGGCCGGGATCAGGCAGCACGGGGTCCACGCTCAGACCCAGCGGGTCACTACCAGCTCAATACTGCCGTCGTTGTGGTCGGTTTGCTCACTCACCTGGAAGCCCTCTTCGGCGGTGGCGGCCAATATGGAGCGCAGGGCGTAGCGCTGGCTGAGCTGGGCCAGAAAACGCTCCACAGGAACGGGCTGACTCCAGAGATCCAAATCGGTCACCAACTCATAACTGCCCGTGGCGGGGTTGAGTCGGAAGCCGATGTCGGCGCCGTTGCCTTGGCAGACCGCCAACTCAGCCGTGACGGTCTGCCCCCGGTAGCCACGCACCTGGAGAGCCCCAACTTCAGGAGCATGGCCCAGATCGGAGAGGGCCTCAACCAGGGCCTGGCGGTCGCGAAGTTCGGTCTTGACGGTGCTGAAGTGCGACATCGGCTCAGGCTGCGGGGGTGTCGTTAGCGGAACTGGGATGGAGAACCTGAGTGAGGGCGGTGACTTCGCCAAAGGCAGTAAGTGTGCCAAAGGCAGTAAGTGCGCCAAGGGTGGTGTCTTGCGTCACTGCCATCGGAAGAAACGCCTCTGAGGTGCTTTGACGCTGCTGGACAGAACCAAGCCGGGCCTCAATGCGTTCGGTGAGGTGCTGGCAACCCTCTCCCTGAACCCCCTCAACGAGCTCTTGCACCCTGCCACCGGAATGGATCCGGAAGCGGATGGTCTGTTGTGCCATCCCACGCCAAACCAGAGTCCTGAGATGTTAGCGGTGGTTACCGAGTTAGCGGCGGTTGCCGGCTGCTGAGCTCAAGCCAGCAAGCCTTCATCCACGAGGGTCTGGAGGCGTTCCAACACCTCGGGTTGCTCGAGCTGTTCCAAGGCCAAGCGGGCCTCATCGCGCACACTCGATTCGGTGTCATTGAGCATGGCGTGGAGCAGGCTTTCCACCAAGACCTGCTGCCGAGGTTCGACTAAGTCGGGATAGAGCCGCCCCAAGGCCCAGGCACTGTTCGAACGCACCGCCGGCTCACTGTCAATCTGCAAACTCAA
This sequence comes from uncultured cyanobacterium, assembly GCA_903928835.1. Classification (GTDB taxonomy): domain Bacteria; phylum Cyanobacteriota; class Cyanobacteriia; order PCC-6307; family Cyanobiaceae; genus Cyanobium_A. The sequence continues at coordinate 1,430 of CAIYSK010000216.1, read as the reverse complement.
GAGCAGCTGGGCCGCGGCGGGATCGGCCTTGGCGGGCCCCGTACTCCCCGCTTCCGCCAAGGAACTGGCCGCCCAGAGCCGCACGGCAGCAATATCCACCTGGAGGGAACGGGTCAGGGGGTTGAGCACAGGGGCATCGGGATAGCTCCCCAAGCTCCAGGCCACGGCCTTGCGCACATAGCCGTTGTCGTCGGAGGCCAGCAGGCCCAGCAGATCTTGAACAGCCAGCGGACTGGGGTTACGGCCCAGGGCGTAGACCGCGCTCATCCGCACAATCGGGCATGGGGCCCCAAGCAACGGCAACAACAGGGGCAGGGCCCTGGGGTCCCGGTGCTCACAAAAGATGCGCAACCCCTGCATCCGCTGGTCGTGATCACCCACCAATAAGGAAAGGCCCAGATCGCATTCAGCAGCCACATCAGCCGCCTCAGGATCACTGCTATCGAGCGCATCGAGGGGATCGCCCAACAACTCTTGGGCGAGCTCCTGGGCCAGCACGTCGAGGTCGAGGTAGAGCTCCTGGGGGCTCTCATCGAAGGGGCCCGCGCGCGCAAGCGATACCGGCAGATTGGGCTGGAGATCAGTCACGACGGGGGCTCAGCTGATCGGTGCCGGTGCGGCCATATCTCCGGGCAACCAAATGCGGGCACTCACCGCAAACAGGGCCAAGCCAAACAACAGCACGATGGCCGCTGGCAAGAGAGTGGAGCGAAAAAACTGCACAGGGGACCATCAGTGCAGTCCATTCTGACGGGCAGCGCCCCCCCTAGCGTTCGGCTCGATGTCTATGCCCTCTCGATGGCCACTAGCCCTGCAAGCGAGCAAGCCAAAACCGCCGTAGCCGCACCACCGCCGGGGAGTGAAAGGAAACGGTTGGTGGCCGTGGCCGCCGAGGGCCTGGCCAGTGGGGCGCCCTTGAACATGGGCGGCAAATTGCTGCAGGGATGGCTAGCCAGCAGTGGCGTCCCCCTCGAGCTGATCGGGGTGATCCCGCAGCTGGCGGGGCTGCCCTATGCATTCAAGTTTCTCTGGGCTCCGCTCCTGGATCGTTGGCCCATCGCCCGGCCCGATCGCCGCAGGGGTTGGATGGTGGTGCTGCAGGTCGCCTTGGTGGTTGTCCTGCTGGTGCTTGCCCTGGTCGCCACCAAGGCACCCACGCCAGGACGGCTGGGGCTGATCACCCTGCTAGCCGTGCTCTTAGCCACCGCCAGTGCCACCCAGGACATCGTGATCGATGCCTATCGAACAGATCTGCTGCCGGAGGAGGAGCGCGGCCAGGGGGCTGCCACCCACAACTTCGCCTATCGCACGGGCATGTTGCTGGTGAGCTCCGGCGGCTTCCTGCTGGCTGGCCGCTTCGGCTGGCCGGCCGCCTTCGCAGGCTGTGCCGCGCTGATCCTGATGGTCGTGCCCTTCACCCTGGGCGCTCC
>CAIYSK010000215.1 GCA_903928835.1 uncultured cyanobacterium | reverse complement strand
CGGCCTGGTGCCAGAAGCGCCCCTGCTGGCGATTGCCCTCAGCTATCGCCTGGTCACCTCCCTGGCCGACCTGCTGGGGGCCGCCACGGCGGAACTGGATCAGCGTTTGGCTAGGGCCCGCTGAAGCTCAGGAGCCCAGCAGGGCCGTGCATTCGAGCCGCTCCTGGCTGGCGTCGCGCCGGTGCAGGCGCAGGCGAATCGCTTCTGCCAGGTAGTCGGCGTCCTCGGCCACGCCGCAGAAGCGGGCCGAGCCCCAGGTGTGGAGCCAGGGCAGGCCGATGAAATAAAGCCCTTCGCTGGCGCTCACCCCCCGTTGGTGGGCCGGATAGCCGCTGCCATCGAACACCGGCACCTCGATCCAGCCGAAATCGGCGCCGTAGCCCGTGCACCAGATCACCGCCGCCAGGGGTTCGGCCCCCAGGTCGAGGGGGTCGGCGTCATGGCCGGGGCCGGGCTGCCAGCAGGCGCTGTAGGCCGGCTCCTCGGGGGCGTCCAGGCCTTCGCGGGCGATGTAGGTGTCGATGCTGGCGCGGATGCGGCAATAGACGGCATCGGCCTGGTCCAGGTTGGCGGCGAGGTCGCCTGAGAACCGGATCTGGCCTGGGGCCAGATCGAGCAGGCGCCCATGGAGCTGCAGCCCTTGGGTGGCCCGGTGGCGCAGGTCGATGTCGCGGCCGCCATCGCGGCCGGTGAGGTAGTGGTTGGTCTTGGTGCGCACCAGCTTGGGGTCGGCGTGCTGGTCGATTGGCATGGCGTAGTAGCCCATGCGATCGAGCCAATCGACCACATCCTTGCCGCGGTGGCGCCGGGGCGAGCGGGGCGCCGAGCCGACGCTCAGGTGCACCCGCCGGCCGGCCAGGAACAGGTCTTCAGCGATCTGGCAGCCCGACTGGCCGCTGCCCACCACCAGCACGGGCCCGTCCGGCAGCTGGGCTGGATTGCGGTATTCGCGGGCATCGAGCTGCAGCACCGAGGCGGGCAGGCGCTCGGCTTGGGGGTGGCGCTTGGGGCGGTGGTAGCCGCCGGTGGCCACCACCACCTGGTCGGCTTCGATTTCGCCTTCGCTGGTGACCAAGCGGTAGCCCGAGCCCTGGTTAAGCAGCCGCGACACGGCCACGCCCTCGCGCACATCGGCCTGGATGTGGGCGGCAAAGCGGCGCACGTACTCGACAATTTGATGCCGGCCCATGAAGCCTTCGGGGGCCTCGCCGTCGTAGGGAAAATCGGGCAGGCGGCATTGCCAGTTGGGCGTCACCAGGCAGAAGGAATCCCAGCGCTGCTGCTCCCAGGCGTAGCCGATGCGGTGTTGTTCCAGCACCAGGGGCCGGATGCCGCGCCGTTGCAGGCTGCTGGCCACGGAGAGGCCGGCCTGGCCGCCACCCACCACCACCACGGGAACCCGGCGGGTCGGGGTGTCACTGTGCACGAAAAGATCTCTTTTTAGGAGTATCAGCTTGACCTTGGGAGCCCATCAATGCGGTAACAAAGGCCACGGACTGGCCGCAGATGGTCCTGCCGGATG
>CAIYSK010000214.1 GCA_903928835.1 uncultured cyanobacterium | reverse complement strand
TGTTGCGCGAAGGCCTGCGGGTGGCGATTGTGGGCCGGCCCAATGTGGGGAAATCCAGCCTGCTCAACCTGCTCAGCCACAGGCAGCGGGCCATCGTGACCGACGTGCCCGGTACCACCCGCGATCTGCTCGAGAGCCAGTTGGTGATTGAAGGCATACCCCTCACCCTGCTCGATACCGCCGGCATCCGCCCCACCGATGATCGGGTTGAGCAGCTGGGCATTGATCGCAGCCTGGAGGCCCTCGCCAGTGCCGATGGGGTGCTGCTGCTGTTTGACCTCACCGCCGGTTGGACTGCGGCCGACCAGGCCCTGCGCGACCTGGTGCCCGAGGGAGCTGCCCTGGTGGTAGCTGGCAACAAGCTCGACCAATGGGTGGAGTCGCAGCCAATCGACCAGGCCAACGACCCGGCCGATCGCCGATTTAGCGCCCTCACCGGCGAGGGGCGTGATGCCTTGGTCGCCCTGCTTTTGGAGCGCTGTGGCGCTGGCCCATTGGAGGGACTCCAGGTGGCCCTCAATGCCCGCCAGCGGGATCTGGCGGCCGCTGCGGCCGCCAGCCTGGAGCGCTCCCTCGAGGCGGCGGAGCAGCGGCTGCCTTGGGATTTTTGGACCATTGATCTGCGCTCGGCCGTCCACAGCCTTGGGGAAATCACCGGTGAAGAGGTGAGCGAGGCTGTGCTTGATCGTGTGTTTTCCCGTTTCTGCATCGGTAAGTAGGCCCCCTGGAGCTATAAGGCGCAAAGGTTTTCCCTTGTCCCTCCGTGCGCGCCCTAGTCGATCGTTCCCCTGCTGTGTTGGTTGCCATGGCTTTGGCGAGCCAAGCATCGGCAGCGATAGCGGCGGCGCCATCAACCCCCTTGGATTGTCCGGCCCCCCAGCTCGGTGGGTATGTGGTGATGGGCCAGGGGCGCAAGGGCGTGACCCCCTTGGCGGAATTGGCCCAGGAGCGCTGGCTGCCGAATGGCCGCATTGAAGGGGTGCGCTTTAGCCGCCAGGGCACGACGTTTGAGGAGCAGCCCTACTTCGCTCGCTATGCCGTGATGCCGGGCTGTTGGGTGGCGGTGCAGCGGGCGGATCGCTCCGGGGTGATGCCGGCCCAGGTGGCCCTCGATGGGGCAGGGCGGCCCAAGGTTGGAATGAGCACCACCGCTGGCGTGGTGTTCACCTCCCAATACCTTCCCCAGCCCGAGCGTCCCTGCACCCCCAACCAATTGGATGGTTTGGTGATCAGCCAGCAGCAGGGCTTCACGTTTCAGCCGGGCCCTGCCCAGTCAGGCCCATCCCTGTCAGGCAGCTGGCAGCCCAACGCCGTGATCCAGCGTGAATATTGGCGTGGCGGCAAGGTGAGCGGCCAGGCCGTGTCCAGCTACGGCGGCAAACGCCAGCAGGCGCCCTATACCGGCAGCTTGAATCTGGAGGGCCATTGCCTGGGCCGGCTGCGGGAGGTGGATGGCTTGGGGGGCGTCTACAACTACCGGGTTGTGCTGCTGGCTTCGGGGGCTGGCTACCTCTACATCCAGAGCGATCCCGGTGATCTCACCGTTGGCTACCTGGCCCACCAACGACCTTGATGCAACCCGCTTGCGCTGCTGCGCTGATCGCTAGCCCCGCCCTTGGGCCCTCTTTGCGGGCCTGGCTCAACGAAGATGTGGGCCGGGGTGATCTCACGGCTCCAGCCTTGGTTGGGGCCCGCGGAACTGGCTCGTGGATCGCCAAGCAAGCCGGCATTTTCTGCGGGGGTGTGCTGGTAGAGCCGCTCTTTCAGCTGCTGGATCCGGCCGTGACGGTCCAGCTGTTGGTGGCCGATGGGGAGGCGGTGGTGGCTGGCCAAACGCTCCTGCGCCTCGACGGTCCAGCGGCGGCTTTGGTGGCGGGGGAACGCACCGCCCTCAACCTGGCGATGCGGCTGTCTGGGATTGCGACCGCCACGGCCCGATTGGTGGCTGAGCTGGAGGGCACGGGGGTGGCCCTGGCCGACACCCGCAAAACCACGCCTGGTTTGAGGCTGCTGGAGAAATATGCCGGGCGCTGCGGTGGCGGGTGCAACCACCGCATGGGCCTCGACGATGCGGCCATGCTCAAGGAAAACCACCTGGCCTGGTCGGGTGGGGTGGGCGCTGCGGTGGCGGCGGTGCGGCTCCAGGCCCCGTGGCCGGCGCGGGTGATTGTGGAGGCCGAAACCGCTGCCGAGGCGCTGGCGGCGGTGGCAGCCGGCGCCGATGGCGTGTTGCTGGATGAATTCAGCCCGGCGGCGTTGACGGCGCTGGTGCCCCAGTTGCGGGCGGAGGCCGGCCGGCTTGGCCGGCCCGTGGTGCT
>CAIYSK010000213.1 GCA_903928835.1 uncultured cyanobacterium | reverse complement strand
GGGGTTTGAGAGACATTTCAAGAGCGGATTTTTCCAAAAGATTCCTCCGCTTTCCCCTTCATGTTGCCTAGGACTGTTCGGCCGATGGGAAGGGCTTTTTGAGCGTACCAGCTTTACTTCTTCATGCCGTTTGGTTCTGTAACGTTTGCGGTTGGCCGTTACGCTTCTAGCCAATATTTTAAGGCCTCAAAAGTCGCTCCAGTCTCTCCAGCTGCGCTAGGGGAAGATTGAGGTGTGATTTAGCGAGTTGCCGCCAGTCAGCCAGGAGTTCAAGGGTAGGCGGTATCCCTAGGTTAAGTTCCTCGAGGAACTCCTGCTGGGTGAACACTTCGGCCGGTGGACCTTCTAATACCAGTTGACCCCGATCCATCACGAACAACCAATCGGCCCAGCCGTGGAGAAATTCCAGATCATGGGTGGCCACCATGATTGTTGTGCCAGCTGCGTGGATGCGGTTAAGGCGCTGACGAAGGTCAATGCAATGGCCGGGGCTCAGGTACGCGGTGGGCTCGTCCATGAGTAGGAGTTCGGGCTCCAGAACCATCACGTCTGCCAATGACAATTGTTTTTTCTGGCCGAGGCTCAAGCTATGCACCTGCCGATCGAGTAAGTGGCCCAGGTCGAAGCTCTCTGCGATCGTCTGGATGCGGCAGCGGATCTCGGTATCCCCTAGCCCCATGTTCACCAGGCCGTAGGAGAGATCTTCCGCCACCGTTGTGGCTACCAGTTGATGTTCAGGATTTTGGAACACCAGGCCAATCCGCTGCCGAAGGCTGGAGAGGCCCTCTCGGCAGTAGCTGAACGGTTGTCCGTGCCAGAGAATGCGGCCACGCTGGGGCCTTAGGAGCCCATGGGCGAGCAGAAAGAGGGTGGTTTTGCCACAGCCGTTCTCGCCGATCAGGCCGCAGCGGGAGCCTCTTGGCACCCTTAAAGACAGTGAGCTGATGGAGCTCTGAAGGCCACTCGGATAGGTGTAGCCAACCTGCTCGAATTCGAGCAGGTTTGGCTCTTGCGCCAATACGGCCGCTTCGTTCATTCGAGGGCTCATCGGGCCAACCCTATCGATAGAACACCTAACAGAACGCAACCAGTGATGGCCTCGGCCTGAAGGCGTGTTGAGGGGCGGCGGTGTTGAACGCAGGAGACCACCCGCAGGTCCCCCTGGAACCCCCTGGCCGCCAGACCGATGGCGAGGCCTCGGTAGCTGGCCAGGGAGCGCTCCAGCAGCTGGCCGACCAACAGACCAAGGCTTCGGAGGGAGCGTCGCCAACTGGTGTAGCCCGACCGGGCATGTTGGGCAATGGCGATTTGGTCGACGATGGCCCAGAGGGTAAAGATGAACCCGTAGACGTAAACCATTAAGTCCAGAAGTAAGGGCGGCACCGCGAGCTTGCGCAAGACCTGAATCAGTTCACTAAATGGTGTTGTGAGCAAGAGGAAGAACAGTGCGCTGGTTGCTGCCAGCGAACGGCTGAGCAACACCAAGGCCTGGCCCAGGCCCAGCTTGCTGATGTAGAGGGTCCAGCCAGCCACTGGTTGACTCAATCCCCGCCATACATCACTGTGCACACCAGCAAACGCGTCGTTGGCGACGCCATTGATCACGATGGCTGGCAAGCTTGTGACGGCAAACCCCATGGGTAGGAGCAGCATCGGCAGGTAGGTGCGCGCGGGAATACCCGCATAACCGACGGTCCACACCACCAGCCACAGGCTGATCAGCAGTTGCACCGGCGGCGGTGACACGAGGGCCAGCAGCAGCAATGTGATTGCAAAGCCTGCCTTTTGGCCTGGTGGTAGGAGTCTCAGGCGGTTGCTGTGGGCCAGGGCATCGATGCGATTACTCATG
>CAIYSK010000212.1 GCA_903928835.1 uncultured cyanobacterium | reverse complement strand
GGGTTTGCTCGACCAACTGCGGCAAACCGATGGGGAATTGCATCGCAAGCTCAATGCCTTTGATCCCCAGCCCACCCAGGAGCAGATTCACCTCGATGAGGTGGCTTTCCGCTCGATGCTGCAGGCCGACACCATGGCCACAGAAAAACTCGACGAGGGCATCCGGGGGTTCACCAAGGCCATCGAAACCTTGGAGGCCCAGCTCGCCCACCGGCTGGCCCAACTGGAAGGGGGCGCCGCCTTCGGCCACGCAGTGCACGAAATACTTCTGCTTAATGACCTCGATGGTGATGGCTGCATTAGCCGCGAGGAATGGTTGGGCAGCGATGCCGTCTTTGATGCCCTCGACACCGATCAGGATGGACGTCTAATGCCCGTCGATGTGCAAGCAGGCCTCGGCGCAGCCTTGGGCTTCCCGGCACCTTGACCGTGGTTGGGCCCGCTGGTTAAAGATTTCCGCAATTCTCCTCTTCGCTGATGAATGCCCTCGACACCATGCGCGCCCTCGCCAGCACCGGTGAGGTCATCACCGTTGAAGAAGGGGAGCTGATCTTTAGCTCTGGGGAGTCGGGCAATTGCATGTTCGGCCTGCTCGAGGGGGCGGTGGAACTCAGCTGGAATGGCGACCAGGGCCAGGAGCAGATCAATGCCGGCGACGTGTTTGGCGCCGGAGCTTTGGTGACCAGCGATCATCGGCGCTATGGCAATGCCAAGGCCCTCAGCCGCTGCAAAATCCTGCGGATGAACCGCGAGAAATTCCTGTTTGCCGTGCAGGAATCGCCGATGTTTGCCATCGAGCTGCTGGGCTCGATTGATCAACGGCTGCGTCAGCTCAAGGACTGCACCAAGGGCTAGGGCCTCCTGACGTGGACCCCGTCCGCTTGCGGAGCCAGTGGGGAACTGGATTAACTCCTGCCCTGAAACAGGAGCCGCTTGATCACCCGTTGGGCGATGTCGCCATAGCCCATGTCGCCCGAGAGGATTTGGCCAATCCGCTGGGGTGCAGTTGGGCGCTTGACCCCCAGTTGATAGCCCACCTTCGGCAGGCGATAGAAGACCTGGGCGATGCGCTTGCCCCAGGCCATCGAATCGCCCCACTCGGCTTTCATTTGGTTGCTGTACTCCCCCAGCGCCTTGGCATCTCCCCCCAGCCAGCGTTCGAGAGCTGCGGCGGCCCGGCAGCCGCTGAGCAGGGCGGGCCGCAATCCTTCCGCCAGGAATGGATCGCAAAGGGAGGCCGCATCGCCAACGGCCACGGCCCCTGCCGTGGGGCCGCTGCCATGGAGGGCATGATGTCCATCCCAAATCCGCAGCTGGCCAGGCCGCCGCTGCCCAGCATCGGCGGCAAAGCCCAGGCTGGGAAGCAGTTGGGAGAGCACCGCATCGCTATCGGCGGCCTCACGGCCAATAAAGGTGCCCACGCCAATGCTGTAGCCCCCTTCCCGGGGGAAGGCCCAGCAAAAGCCATGGCGGACCAAGCCAAATTCAAAGTAGGCCGTGTGTTTTTCGGCCACAGGGCCCTCCAGATCCACCGACACGGTGGAGGCAAATCGGGGTTTGGCCGGCCCCAGCCCCAGCTGCGCTGCCAACTGGGAGCCGGATCCATCGGCGATCACCACAGCCCGGCAGCGATAGTCGCCCGCTTCGCCGCGAACCAGCCAATGGTCGCCCTCGCGGGCGGTCGAAAGCACCGTGGTGCCTTCGACAACGGTGGCCCCCGCAGCCTTAGCTTGCTCGATCAGGTAGGCATCGAGCACGGAGCGGCGAACGATCCAAAAGGGGGCGTCCCCCGCCAGGACCGCGGTGACGGGATCCTCCAAGCACCAGCTGAAGCGCACCTGTTCGATCACCGAGTCCACGGCAGGGCTCAGGTCGAAGGGAAAGAGCCGCTGCACCGACGCGGCCATGCCGCCGCCACAGGGTTTGTTGCGGGGGAAGTGCTGTTGTTCGAGCACCACAACTGATCTTCCGCCGTTGGCGAGGTGGAAGGCGGTGGCGGAGCCAGCAGCGCCGCCGCCGACAACGACCACATCCCAGGTTGGGGTGGGCGGTTCCAGGGGCTGGCTCAAACCTTGAGGATGTCTTTTTCTTTCTCGGCCAATAGTTTTTCGAGCTGGGTAATGAACTTGTCGGTCACCTTTTGCACCTTCTCCTGCTCATCACGGCTTTGATCCTCCGAGAGATCACCATCCTTCTCTTGTTTTTTGATGCGATCGATGGCGTCGCGCCGCACATTGCGCAGGGCCACTTTGCCCTCCTCGGCATATTTTGCGGCCAGTTTGCAGAACTCCTTGCGGCGTTCCTCGGTGAGGGGCGGGATATTGATCCGAATCACCTTGCCGTCGTTGTTGGGGGTGAGCCCTAAATCACTCAGGGAGATGGCCTTCTCGATCAAGCCCATGGCGCTGCCATCAAAGGGCTGGATCTGAATCGTTTGGGCGTCGGGGGTGGAGATGGTCGCGAGCGACTTCAAGGGGGTGTCTGCGCCGTAGTACTCCACGCTGACCTTGTCCAGCAGGGAAGGGTTCGCCCGGCCGGTGCGGATCGTGTTGAAAGTGCGCTGGGTTGATTCCAGCGACTTGCTCATGCTGGCGTCCAAATCCATGGCGATTCTCGGCTCTCGGTCAGGCAGGTTGGATGCGGGTGCCGATGGGCTCACCCGAAACGGCCCGGCCGATATTGCCGGGACCAAACAGATCAAACACCACGATGGGAATCGAGTTGTCCTTGCAGAGGGCAATGGCGGTGCCGTCCATGACCTCCAGCTCGCTGCTCAGCACCTCTAGGAAGGAGAGGCTCTCGAAACGAACGGCATCGGGGTATTTGTTGGGGTCCTTGTTGTAGACACCATCCACCTTGGTGGCCTTGAAGACCACATCGGCTCCGATTTCAGCCGCCCGCAGGGCAGCGGTGGTGTCGGTGGTGAAAAAGGGGTTGCCCGTGCCAGCGCCAAAGATCACAACCCGGCCCTTCTCCATGTGGCGAATGGCTTTGCGGCGGATGTAGGGCTCGGCCACTTCCTGCATGGAGATGGCGCTTTGAACCCGGGTCGGAACACCGGCCTGCTCGAGGCCGTCCTGGAGGGTGATGGCATTCATCACCGTGGCGAGCATGCCCACGTAGTCGGCGGTGGCGCGGTCCATGCCGGCGGCCGATCCCTTGAGGCCCCGGAAAATATTGCCGCCGCCCACAACGATGGCCAATTGGGTCCCCTTGGACACAACTTCGGCGACGTCCTTGGCAATGGATTGAACGATCGCTGGATCAATCCCATAGCCCTGCTCGCCCATCAGCGCTTCGCCGCTGAGTTTGAGGAGCACGCGCTTGTAACCCATTGAACCTGGTTATTTGCCTGACCGTAGCAACGCCCCTGCGGCCTGCCGCCAAACCGTTGCTCTACCCACACCCATACCCCTAAAACTCAATTCCCCGTTGGGCCTTGACTCCCTGCTCCCGGAAGGGATGACGCACCAATTTCATCTCCGTTACCAGGTCAGCCCGCTCCACCAAGGCCGCTGGCGCCCCCCGGCCCGTGAGGGCCACGTGGCTCAGCTCGGGCCTGAGGGAGAGGCCTTCGATTACCTGGTCTACGGCGAGATAGCCCAACTTCATGGCCACGTTGATCTCATCGAGCACCACCAACTTGCGCCCTGGATCGGCCAAGTAGGTGAGCGATGTCTTCCAGGCCTGCTGCACCAATTCCCGATCCCGATCCCGGTCCTGGGTTTCCCAGGTGAAGCCTTCGCCCAGGGCGTGCCAGTGCAGGGCTTCACCGAAGAGCTCAAGGGCCTTGGCCTCGCCGGGCTGCCAGCCCCCCTTGATGAACTGCACCACGGCCACCGGGTCGCCATGGCCAAGGGTGCGCAGGACCAGGCCTAGGGCGGCGGTGGTTTTGCCCTTGCCATCGCCGGTGAAGACCATCACCAGGCCCTTTTCCAGGTTCCGCTCGCCGACGCGCTGTTGTTGGACCTCCTTGCGGCGGGCCATGCGTCGCTTGTAGCCATCTTGATCGGTTTCCGGGGCCAAATCCCCACCAGGACCAAGCACCTGGGCCGCCTCGTCAGCGGCTATCAGATCGCCGGCTGTGATCCCAGGGGAAGGGATTTCAGGGGAACTGGTCTCAGGCGAGGTGATATCAGGCAAGGGGGCACGGGGAAGGATCCAGGGGCCACTTTGGCGGTTCAGCCTGGGGCAGGGGCTTAGGCGGCTTTTGCCTGGGCCAGGCGGGCCAGGGCCGTGTCGACGGCCTGCTGCTGATCACGCCGGGTAATCCAGTGGTGGTAAGTGCGGGTGTGAATCGCCACCGAATGGCCCATCATCCGCGCTGAAACCGTGTCGGGCAGGCCGATGTGAATGGTGCGCACCGCCCAGGCGTGGCGCAGGTCGTAGGGGGTGTGGCTGAGGCCGTAGAGGTGGAATTGCTCGGCCACCCGCCGGCCCACCTGCTGCAGGGTGGTGCGCCGCAGATCCGTGCTGACCTGGGGCAACAGCTGGGGAG
>CAIYSK010000211.1 GCA_903928835.1 uncultured cyanobacterium | reverse complement strand
TTCTCACCTCTCCCTGGCTGGCCCTGCCCTCCGTGATGGTGGTGACCCTTTGGAAGGGATTGGGCTACTACATGGTGATTTTTCTGGCTGGGCTGCAAGGCATCTCGCCCGATCTTTATGAGGCAGCTTCCCTCGATGGCAGTGAGGGTTGGCGTAAACACCTCGATATCACCCTGCCCCTGCTGCGGCCCTACATCACCCTGGTGGCTGTGATTTCGGCGATTGCGGCCACCAAGGTTTTCGAGGAGGTCTACCTGATGACCCAGGGGGGACCGGCTGATTCCACCCGCACCCTCGTGTATTACGTCTACGACCAGGCCTTCTCAGAACTGGAGATCAGCTACGCCTGCACCGTGGGATTGGCCCTGTTCCTGATTGTTTTGGTGCTCAGCCTGATCCGCTTTGCCTTCGCTGGCGACAGGGGTCTGACTTAACAAAACCCTCCAAGCTCGCGCCGCTGGGAGGGCGGATGCGAATCTGGATAATTGGCGCGCATCCCGTTGACTCCCCGGCAATCCATCGGTGTTGTGGGTGGTGGCCAGCTGGCCTGGATGTTGGCTGATGCGGCCAAGCAGCTCGGCATTGCCCTGCATGTTCAAACCCCTGGCCCGGCGGATCCCGCCATTCCTGCGGCGGCCTCTGTGGTGCAGGCCGGTTTACGTGATCTGCCGGCTACCCGGGAACTGGCCCAGCGCTGCGATGCGATCACCTTTGAAAATGAATGGATCGACATCCAGGGGTTAGAACCCCTGGCCATGGAGGGGGTGATGTTTACCCCAAGCCTCCAGGCCCTTGCCCCCTTGGTGTGCAAGCGCAGCCAGCGGCAGTTGTTGCAACGGCTCCACCTGCCCACCCCAACCTGGGGCGACCTAGCAGCCAATGGGGTGCTGCCTATCGGCCTGGCCTTTCCGCTCATGGCGAAGGCATCCACCGGCGGCTACGACGGCAAGGGCACCGCGCTGCTGAAGTGCCAGGCGGATTTGGACGGCCTGATCGCCCGGGTGGAGCCCGGCGATTGGATCCTTGAATCGTTTGTCGATTTCGAGCTGGAGCTATCGCAACTGGCTTGCCGCGACGAGCAGGGGGTCGTGCAGTGCTATCCCCTGGTGCAGACCCACCAGCACCATCAAGTCTGCGATTGGGTTCTGGCCCCTGCCTCCGTGCCCCATGCAGTTCAAGCCTTCTCCCGCAATATCGCCGCCTCCTTGCTCACCTCGCTCCAGTACGTGGGCGTTCTGTCCATTGAGTTGTTCTACGGACCCGCAGGCTTGCAGGTGAACGAGATCGCCCCCCGCACCCACAATTCCGGCCACGTCACCATTGAGGCCGCTCTCACGAGCCAGTTCGAGCAACAGGTGCGGATTGTGGCCGGGATGGAGATGGGGCCGGTGGGCCTCAAGGTGCCCGGGGCGTTGATGGTCAACCTGCTCGGTTTTGAGCACTCCCTATCGGATTACATCGACGAAAGGGAAGCCCTCTCCCAGCTGCCGGCAGCCGTGGTCCATTGGTATGGCAAACAGGGATCAAGCCCGGGCCGCAAGCTTGGCCACATCACCCTGGTTCTCGATGCTGAACTGGCTGAGCAGCGCCAACAACTGGCGATGGAACGGTTGGAGCAGGTGCGCCGCATCTGGCCCCTGGTGGCCGGATCCGCCTAAGCTTCGTCTGGACTGCTGTGTTGGTGACTGCCTTTTACAGTTTTCTGATCTGACTCTCTTTCGACATGGGGAGTCTGCAGCGAAGGCAAAGTAAGCCGGCCTTGTAGCCGGAAATGGCGCCCCGCCTTTGACCCCCCTTCTGGTTCTGCCAGGTCGAATACTGGGGCAAAACGGCACCGCGGTCCACCCTCTTCAGCCCCCTCAAAAGGCAGGGGGCTTCTCGATTAGGGGTGGTCGATCAGAGATGTTCGATTATTTCAGTGGCTGGGTAACGCACCTTGGCCAGGCTGGCGTATTTATCGCTGCCATCCCTGTATCCAGCTGCGCAAACCACGCAGCTGCGGTAAGGGCTTGACTCCAGATTCAGGATCCGGTCGTAGTCGGCTGGGGAAAAACCTTCAATCGGGCAGGTGTCCACCCCCATTAGGGCAGCAGCGGCCATGAAGGTTCCCAGGGCGATATAGACCTGGTTACTGGCCCATTGGCCAATTGCTTGGCTGCGCGGGCCGTTGATGAGGTCCTTCTCGATCATGCCCCGGTAGAAGGCAAGGGATTCAGGCTCCACGCCCCGGGTGGCAACCATGCAGTCGATCAGCCGATCAGCTTCGGCTGTGCCAATGGTTCGCTCGGCCAGCATGACCACCAGGTGCGAGCAATCGGTGATTTGGCTTTGGTTCCAGGAATGGGGCCTCAACTCAGCCATCAGGGCCTTGTTGGTGATCACCAAAAATTTCCAGGGTTGCAGGCCGTAGCTGGAGGGGCTTTGCACCAGGCTGTCTTCGAGGGCAGCCCAGGTGCTGCTGTCAATGCTGCGATTCGCATCAAACACCTTCGTGGCGTAGCGCCACTGCAGGGCTTCACCAATGGCGGTGCGGATCTCGGTGGTAGGAATTGACATCACAACGATTCGGTAGTCCCCGCATTGTGGACTCCAGGCGTTGTTCCCCAACGTGGTTCCAGCTGCCATGGCTTCCTTCCAGCAGGCTTTTGTCTCCCTGCTTTCCGTGGCCCCAAGCCCGCTTTTCCCGAAGGCGAGGGCCTTGTATCTGCACAAGTACCCGCTTGAAACCGCCGCCAGTGAAGGCGGGACCCCCGTTGGGCGCTTCCGGACCTTCCTTGTCAGTGAAGAGATCCAGGAATCCGATGCAGGGGTCCTGCGGGTTCGGGCCCAACAATTTGCCGTCGTGCATTGGCAGGCCCCCCAAACCAACGCCGAGGACTACCTCGCCTATCTGAGCGAGCGATGGGATGGGGCCCCCGATGGGGTCAACCTGGCTGAAGAAGCCTGGTTTCGCGATGGCGGCGCCTTTGCCCTGTTCCATGCACCGGCCGTTTACGAGCGAGCCCTCTCATTGGCCTGATGGAGCCAACTGATCAAGCCTTGCCTGCAGCTCATGTTTACCCATAGGTGTCACCACGAACACCTCCTGGGCGCTCGTTCCGAGCCGTGCCAGTAGCTTGTGTCCCCCGCTGATCGGGGCAGACACCCTGAGCCGCAACAGGGGGCTTCGTCCCTTCACCCTGCAGATCACCGCCGGTGTCACCGTGTCGATGCCTGGAACCTGGGCCAGACGCCTGAGCAAGGGGATCAATCCGTCGATGTAGGTGCTGTGGGTGATCACCACCCGTCCCATGGCGTTCTCCTAGGCCGGTTCGAGGGGGGCCATGGTGAGACCCTCGGCCCCCAATTGCTGGTGGTACAGCTCGGCCTGTTCCTGGGGACCACACCACACCACCGCTGCACCCTCGGAATCGATTTGATGGGCCAACTCCCAGGCCTGATCAGCTTGCATCCCTGGGATGTACCGGACCAGGCAGTCCACCACTTGTTGGAAGGTGTTTACGTCGTCGTTGAGCACGACGACTTTGAAGTTGGGGTAGCTCTGACGAACCCGTTGGCGCTCCTGAACGGCGGTGGGTGAGGAGCTGGGCGATGAACTGGTCAACGCTTGGGGGCTAACGGGCAGTCACCAGCCTAGGTAAAGTGGCAATAGCAATTGAACTGCGAGCCATGTTGATCACCGCCGGTTGGGCATCCCTGGCCGCCCTCTTCACCTTTTCGATCGCCATGGTTGTCTGGGGCCGTCACGGCGACAACAGCATCAAGTTCTGATGGACCTGGGCCAAACCGTCGTGTTGCACTGTTTTGGCTGAATTTCCCCTCTCAAGTTCCCAGCTGCTTGCGGGCTTGGCAGCTCTGTTGCTGGTCTTCGTCAGTGGCGG
>CAIYSK010000210.1 GCA_903928835.1 uncultured cyanobacterium | reverse complement strand
GTGACACACATGGGTTGAACCGATGCCGTGGTGCAGCAGGTTCAGAAGGGGGCCATAGGGGCGGTCGACCGTCTGTAGGGCACCTTTTGCCCAATTCCAGTCGCTGGTGGAGAAATGGGGAATGTCGGTATCGGTGTGCTGCAACCAGGTATAAACAACCAACCAGCCATTGATCACCAGATAGGGGAGCCCGTATACCAACAGCACTCGGGCTGGTGAGAATTGGATCGAGGCCAGTACAAGGGCAGCCACCGTCGCCAGTAGGCCGAGGTTGGAGACCACCATCAGGTGACGGCAGGAGTCGAGAAACAGGCGGCGTCGACCCTTACGGAAGGGTGCAGATGTCGTGAAATGGGAAGTGAGGCCGTAATCTTCGCCACCGGCAATACCAAATAGTAAATAGAGCGGCCAACCCAGCACCAAGTGGGTAAATAGTGAGACCACGCCGTAGAGACTCTTGCCAAGCTTCTGGCTTATGCCGGCCACAAAGCGTCCCGAGCTGGAATTGGAGCGAGGCGGAACATGGGTTTCACCCGCCTCGAGGTGGTTGCAGTTGGCGTGGTGCACCGCATGGCTGCGTTGCCAGCTGAAATAAGGAACAAGCAGCCAGCTATGCAACACAAACCCCACCACGGCTTCCACCCGGGGGTTGGGATGGAAGGCGCGGTGGCCGCATTCATGGGCAATCACCCAGCAACCTCCCGCCACTGTCCCCGTCACCACGGCGTAGAGCAGCCAGAGGGGTGCAGCGCTGAGTTGCACAGGGATCCGGGTTCCAAATCCATAGGCCAACACAGATAGACCTGCGGACATGGCCAGACTTCCCCAGGCTTTCGTTGGGTTGATCTGGGTGAGCTCAAATGGCAGGCAGGCCAGCAGCTCAGCTTTGTTGGGATAGGTGGAGGCTGGCGTTGGGAGTTGCGCTGGGGCGCGGGACTTCAGGGAAACGTATGGAGTCAACGAAGCTGCAGCAGGACAAGGGGAATGAAATCTGCATCAAGATTTCTTTTAAAGCTTAGGAATCAGAGCCTTCAACCCGCGCCGTGGTAAAAGCATTCACCCGTTCAACATTCGGCTGGGAAAACTGCTCTCAAGGTCTCTGGATCGGTTTCCTTGACCTGCTAAGGAAGGATTGTGGACCACCGCAACGCTTTCGATTTTGCGGTACCCAGCCTTGAACTAGTCAATGGGATTTGTGGCTCTGATTATTGGCTCTAGCGACGTTTCGTGGCCTAAGCCTGAGGCAATTCCCTCCCGTTCTTTCCTAAATATTCTCAGTTTCACGGCCCTTCGGTGTCTCATGGATCGACGTGATTGTCTGTGATCGAGACAGCCCCCTTGTCGATCGCGCTTTGGGCATCGCCAACCGCTTCCAAGGCCTCTCGCATGCCCTGCCAATAGGGCAGAACTGAATCGATCAAGGGGTAAGAATCTTGCTAAGACGGGCCTGGAGGGTAGGAATGCAGCTGTGCGAAGCCCGATCGGATTCAAGCCTTCTGGTCGCCGTTACATTCTGTTACACTAACCCCAACCTTGCTTGGCCCGCCAGTGACCACCGACTATACCGCTGCCATCACTGGCCTGATTGTTGTTGGGGTGCTGTTGACCGCCATGGTCGGCTATGTGCTCACCCGCCCCACTGACCTCGGTCGTGCCCGCTGAGCTTGGCCCTTCCCTGCAGAACAGACCAAGCTGGTTGAACCGTTCAACGGCCGAGAAGGCTGACGGGCCAGGACAGAACACACGCCTCCCAGTCAGCTTTCCTCATCAAGCTGCCCCTTGGCCATGGCGGTTTTTGTGGCCTCTGCCCCCCTCTGCCCCAGTTGCCGGAGAGGATTGGGACCACTTCGAAAGCGATCTCCTGCGCCCAGATCGATTTATCAGGGACTGATTAACCCAGGATCTGGCGGCCGAAATGGCCTGGGGCTTTGCTAGTGACTGCCCATCACGGCGAGGTGGTTGTTGGGCGGATCACCTGCCAGGCTCCCGAGGTTTCTCTTGTTGTCTGATATGGCGTCACGCCATGTTGAGCTGGTACGAGGACAGCAGATAGAGGCGCAGCTTGTATAAGGTAAAAGTGCTGCATCGGGATTCTTGCCTGATGAGTCCAATTCAGAGCATGTAATGCCAGCACCAACCGTTCTTGTGACCGGAGCTTCCAGTGGAATTGGTGCGGTGACAGCCCGCCTCTTGCTGGAGCGCGGCTGGCGTGTGTTTGCGGCATCTCGGCGGCTGGAGCCGATGGAGCCTCTGGCTGCCATGGGCGCCGAGGTGTTGGCGTTGGATCTCAGCGATGACTGCTCACGCCGCGAGGTCGCCGAACAGATCACAGCCAAGGTGGGTGCGCTTGATGCACTGGTGAATAATGCTGGCTTCGGTGAAGTAGGTCCGCTCGAGACGTTGCCCCTTGATCGAGCCAGGGCGATTTTCGAAGTCAATGTTTTTGGGCTCATGGGGCTCACCCAGCAGTTGTTGCCTGCCATGCGCGAGCGGGGTCGCGGTCGCATCGTCAATATCTCCT
>CAIYSK010000209.1 GCA_903928835.1 uncultured cyanobacterium | reverse complement strand
TCAACCGCCGAAAGCCGTACGTCGGTGAAATTGGTCTTGACCCCCCGCAACTGGCGCAGGGCCGTGCGCAGCAGCTCCTGGCGCCTCTTGAATTCCGCCGTGCTGACGCTGTGCCACTGGAACGGGGTGTGGGGCTTTGGCGTGAAATTGCTGATCGTGAGGTTGAGCTCCAGCCGGCCCAGGTCGCCGCATTGGCGCTGGAGAGCCCGGCAGGTGTCGGCAATCCCGAGCACGTCCGGGTCGGTTTCGCCCGGCAAACCAATCATGAAATAGAGCTTCACCTTGCGGTAGCCGCTTTCCATCGCGGTGCGAATGCCCCGGAGCAGGTCGCCATCGGTGAGGCCCTTGTTAACGATGTCGCGGAGCCGTTGGGTGCCTGCCTCAGGGGCGAAGGTGAGTCCCGCCTTGCGGGTGCCGCCGAGGATGTGGGCGATGTTGGTGTCGAAGCGATCAACCCGCTGACTGGGCAGGGTGAGGCTCACGTTTTTGTCGGCGAGGCGGTTGCGGAGCTCCACGCCCACCGCCGGCAAGGCCAGGTAATCGGAGCAGCTCAAGGAGAGCAGCGAAAAATCGGCGTAGCCGGTTTTGGCCATGCCCTCCTCCACCGCCTCAATGACCGCTTCGGGCTCCACATCCCGGGCCGGGCGGGTGAGCATGCCCGGCTGGCAAAAGCGACAACCCCGGGTGCAGCCCCGGCGGATCTCAATCGTGAGCCGGTCGTGCACGGTTTCGATGTGGGGCACCAAACCCATGGCGTAGTGGGGCATCGGCGTGGCCGTGCGCCGCAGGATGCGTTTCGGGGGGCCCTTGATCAGCGGCTCCAAGCTCACCCCATCGGCGCCTGGGGCATAGAGGGACGGCACATACACCCCGGGTACCTGGGCTAAATCAGCCAGCAGGGCCGAGCGCGACAGCCCAGCCGCCTTGGCCTCGGCCACCACAAGGCCAATCTCAGGCAAGAGTTCTTCTCCGTCGCCCAGGGCGACGAAATCAAAGAAGGCCGCAAAGGGTTCGGGGTTGCTGGTGGCGGTGGGGCCCCCCGCGAAAATCAACGGCGGTGCTTCGGGATGGTCCAGCGGCAGGTTGCCCCGGTCGGCAGCCCGCAGGGGCAGGCGGGCCAAATCCAACATCTCCAAGATGTTGGTGCCGCCGAGCTCATAGCTCAGGCTGAAGCCCAGGATGTCGAAGGCCGGCAAGGGCCGGCGGCTTTCCACCCCAAACAGGGCTAGTTTTCGCTCCCGCAGCCTGGCCGAAAGATCAGGGGCCGGCAGGTAGGCCCGATCACAGAGTTGGGCTGGAAGGCTGTTGAGGATCGAATAGAGAATGATGTGGCCGGTATTGCTGGCCCCCACCTCGTAGACCTCCGGGTAGGTGAGGGCCCAACGCACGCCAGCGCCAGCCCAAGCAACCTGCCAATCGCGGGGTTCAACCCCAAGCTCATTGCCCAGATAGCGGGCTGGTTTGCTGATGCCCAGATCAATCAGGGCATCGAAATCAATCGGCGTGGTCGCATCAGCCGCGGCAAAAGGGGCAAGGGTCACGGCAGACGCGGGCAGGCGTTGCTGTGATCGTATGAACGCACCCGCGCCATAGGACAATCCGGCCAGTACTTCGGGGCTCGCGCGGCCCCAGCCCGTGATGGTTCAGGTCAACGGCAACTACCTCAAGCTCAAGGCGGGCTATCTCTTCCCTGAGATTGGACGGCGGGTCAAGGCCTTCAGTGAGGCCAACCCCACAGCTCCGATCATTCGCCTCGGCATTGGCGATGTGACCGAGCCCCTACCAGAGGCCTGCCGCACGGCAATGAAAGGCGCCATTGATGAGATGGGCACCCGGGAGGGCTTCCATGGCTATGGCCCCGAACAGGGCTATCCCTGGCTGCGGGAGGCCATCGCCAAGACCGATTTCCAAACCCGTGGTTGCGAGGTAAGCGCCGAGGAGATCTTTGTCTCCGACGGCTCCAAATGCGACAGCAGCAACATCCTCGACATCCTGGGTGAGGGCAACCGCATTGCCGTGACTGACCCCGTGTACCCGGTGTACGTGGACAGCAACGTGATGGCCGGCCGGACCGGCGATGCCGACGATGCCGGCCAATACGGCGGCCTCACCTACCTGCCCATCACAGCCAGCAATGGCTTCACTGCGCCTCTCCCCGAGGGCAAGGTGGATCTGATCTACCTCTGCTTCCCCAACAATCCCACCGGGGCCGTAGCCACCAAGGCCCAGCTGAAGCAATGGGTCGATTACGCCCTGGCCAACGACGCCCTGATCCTGTTTGACGCCGCCTATGAGGCCTTCATCCAGGATCCCGAACTGCCCCACTCGATCTATGAGATCGAAGGGGCCCGCCAGTGTGCGATCGAATTCCGCTCCTTCTCAAAAAATGCCGGCTTCACCGGCACCCGTTGCGCCCTCACGGTGGTTCCCAAGGGGCTGATGGGCACCGCCGCCAATGGCGAGAAGGTGGAGCTTTGGGCCCTGTGGAACCGCCGCCAATGCACCAAATTCAATGGCGTCAGCTACATCGTGCAGCGGGGCGCCGAAGCGGTGTATTCCATTGCCGGCCAGGCCCAGGTGAAGTCCCTGGTGAGCTTCTACATGGAGAACGCCGCCATCATTCGTCAGGAGTTGACGGCGGCTGGCTTAATTGTGTATGGCGGTGAACAGGCCCCCTACGTGTGGATTCAAACCCCCGAAGGGCTGGATTCCTGGGGCTTTTTCGACCACTTGCTGGGCAATGCCCACGTGGTGGGCACCCCCGGCAGTGGCTTTGGTGCCGCCGGCGAGGGTTACTTCCGGCTGTCGGCCTTCAACAGCCGCGCCAATGTGGAAGAGGCCATGCGCCGCATTCGCTCCCTTTGAACGCGTCATGAGAACGGCAACCCAAAGCAACCTTGGCCGCGAAACCGGCGGCGCAGCCGTCATGGAGAAAGCACCGGAGCGGGTGCGCAAGCCCTCTCCCCGCTACAAGGTGCTGCTCCACAACGATCCGGTTAACACCATGGAATACGTGGTGGTCACCTTGCGGCAGGTGGTGCCCTCGCTCAGCGAACAAGATGCCATCGCCGTGATGGTTGAGACCCACAACACCGGCGTGGGCCTCGTGATCGTCTGCGACCTGGAGCCGGCGGAGTTTTACTGCGAAACCCTCAAGGCCAAAGGGCTCACCAGCACCCTCGAGCCTGAAAGTTGAAGAGATTGCACTGGTGGGGAACGGCACTGTTTGTGCCCGTCCTCTACGGGCTGGGTTGGCTGGTGGTGCGGCCCCTGGCCTGGATCGCCCCGAGCTGGCGCAGCGATCAAATCGATCTGGCGGGCGTGGTGGTGGCCCTGGTGCTGCTGCTGGTCAGCCTGCCCCTACGGCTGCGCCAAGTTTGGGGAGATAACCACCCATGGCAACGCCTGGGCTTGGCCGTACCCATCCGGGCCGGGGCCCAAGCCTGGCTGAGGGGGGCCCTGAAGGCTGCCCTGCTGTTGGCCCTGGTTTGCGGGGCGCTGCTGCTCGGCGGCCAGGCCCGCTGGCTCGGCGATGTGAGCCTGGGGCTACTCCTCAATGGCCTGGCCCTCATGGCCGGTGTGGGCTTTGCCGAAGAGCTGCTGTTTCGCGGCTGGCTGTGGGGCGAACTCGAGCTGCAGGTGGGGCCCAAGCGCGCCCTGCTGCTCCAGGCCGCCATCTTTGCCCTGCTGCATCCCTGGTACCGCTACCCAGGGCTGCAAGCCCTGGGCCTACTGGGGGGATTGGTCCTGCTGGGCCTTGTCCTAGCCCTGCAGCGCCGCGCCGATGGGGGCACGCTCTGGGGATCGATCGGGCTGCACGGTGTTTTGGTGGGGGGCTGGTTTCTGGTCCAGAAAGGGGTACTGCAAATTTCGCCCGGGGCACCGGCCTGGTGGGTGGGTCCTGGCTTTGCCGACATCAACCCCATTGGCGGACTGCTCGGCTGGATTGGCTTAGGCGCCCTGGTTTGGGCCCGCAGGCGCTGGTGGAGCAGTCCTAACGGGTCGCCGTAGCCAACGCCCGGCGCCCTTCAACGGGGGCATGCAAGGCCTCTTCCAGGGGTGCCAAGCCGTAATCCCGTTCGAGCAAATCCATCACCGTGCGCCCGAAATCCTCGGGGTTCAGATCGAAGGCCTCCAAACAAATCCGGCCGAAGGTGCTGCCCATGGGCTCGGGGTTCCACAGCATCTTGCGGGCCGTCCAGGGCAGCATGCTCATCGGGTTGTAGCCCGGCTTGATCAGGCCCTGATCAAAGCCGTACTGCTCCAGGTGGGTGTGGGGTTGGAGGCCAATAAAAAAGATCGCTGGCTCCACCTTTTCGGCACCAAAAATCTGCTCTAGGGCTCGGTGGTAGGCCACGGTTTGGCGAATCGTCTCGGGGCGTTCGTCGATGACATTGAACGAGTAGTTCACCGAGACGTGCTCGCGGAAACCCGCTCGCGCCAACAGGCGGCAGTTCTCCAGCACCGTTCGCAGGTTGTAGCCCATGCGCATCTTGCGCACGAGCTCCTGGGAGCCGGAGGTGATGC
>CAIYSK010000208.1 GCA_903928835.1 uncultured cyanobacterium | reverse complement strand
TCCGGGCCCCAGGCTTGGCCCTTCAGCAGGCGCTGTTGGGCGGCGGGATCGTTCTCGTTCTCACCGGCCAACAGCAGGCTGGCGTCGCGGCGCCCTGTGGGATCTGGGGCCAGTCGACGGATGACCTCCAGGACCCGGCGGGGGGTGTCGGGGTTGGACTTCGGCCCGAGCCCGAGCAAGGCTTGCCCACTGGCCAAGGCGACCCCTGTCCCCAGGCAGGTGATAGCCAGCAGTTGGGCGAGACGGGCCAATGGCAACTGGCACAGGATTAGGGGCATTCTGGGGACACTTCGGCTGGGTTCTTCGGATGCGTTTGCCGCAGCTACCTCGTTGGCTTCCGAGGCCACCGTTACCGCAGTTGCCACCGTTACTGACCACCCTTCCGGGGGCGGAGCAACGGCTACGCACCCTGCGGGTATGGGCGCTTGCCGGTGGTGTGCTGTTGCTGCGCCCCTACTGGCCCCTGAATTTTTTGCCCGGCTGGGTGGTTGGCGCCCTGCTGCTCTGGGCCAGTGTGGAATTGCTGGGCTGGATTTGGTGGCCCCGGCGCTGGAGATAGCCCCCGTTGCAAGCCCGCGTAGCCTCATTCGAGTTCAAGGTGCTCCATGGTCGAGGCGGCCCACCATCAGGTTGTTCATCCCATTGGCCTGCCCTTGGGCCCTTCGGTAGCTGGATTCGGCACGGATGGCATCCGCGGCCGGGTGGGTACCCAGGTCACGCCGGCTTTGGCTCTCCAGGTGGGCTACTGGTGTGGTCAGGTGCTGCCACCAGGTGGCCCGGTCCTGATTGGCATGGATTCCCGCAGCAGTGGGCCGATGTTGGTGGCGGCCCTTAGCGCCGGGCTGACTGCTGCTGGCCGAGAGGTGTGGAACCTGGGCCTTTGCCCCACACCGGCGGTTCCTGGGGCCATTCGTCGCTTGTCCGCCTCGGGTGGATTGATGGTGTCGGCGAGCCACAACCCTCCCCACGACAACGGCATCAAGGTGTTTGGGGCGTCTGGCGCCAAGCTCAGCCGGGCCCAACAGCAGGTGGTGGAAGCGGGTCTGGCGGGGGTGCCGGGCAAAGCCTCGGCGGCCCAGGGTTTCAGTGGGGTGGGCCGGGTGCGAGATCGATCTGATTTATTAGCCGACTACCAGCGGGCGCTGGTGGCGAGCGTGATGGGGCGCCGGCTGGAGGGCTGCAAGATTGTTTTGGATTTGTGCTGGGGTTCCGCGGCCGCCTGTGGGGAAGCGGTGTTTCAAGCCCTCGGAGCCGATCTGACGGTGCTGCACGGCACGGCTGATGGGGAGCGCATCAATGTGGATTGCGGCAGCACCCATCTGGACCAGCTGCGCCAGGTGGTGCTGGATCAAGGCGCCAGCATGGGCTTTGCCTTTGATGGCGACGCCGACCGCATGCTGGCCGTGGATGGCAAAGGAAGGGTCGTGGATGGCGATCAGATCCTTTATCTCTGGGGGTCCGACCTGCTGGCCAAGGGCCAGCTCCCGGCCCAGCGGATTGTGGCCACGGTGATGTCAAACCTGGGCTTTGAGCGGGCTTGGCAGGCCAAGGGCGGGGTGCTCGAGCGCACCGCCGTGGGGGATCAATACGTGCACCAGGCCATGGAGCAGATGGGGGCGGGCCTGGGGGGCGAACAATCGGGTCACATCCTCTCGGCCCGCCATGGCATGACTGGCGATGGCCTACTCACGGCCCTGCAGGTGGCCACCTTGCTGCATCAGGGCGGCCAGAGCCTTGCCGATTGGATGGACAGCAGCTTCCAGCCCTATCCCCAAACCTTGGTGAATGTGACCGTGCCTGATCGCCAGCGGCGCCAGCAGTGGCAGCAGTGCGACCCCCTGCGCCTGGCGGTGGAGCAGGCCGAAGCGGCCATGGCGGGGGATGGCCGGGTGCTTGTGCGGGCCAGCGGCACCGAACCCCTCCTGCGTGTGATGGTGGAGGCGGCTGACCAGGGTTTGGTGGATCACTGGGCGGGCCATCTGGCGGACCAAGCCGACCAACACCTCAACGCTGGCTGATTACCGCTGAGTGCGAATCCAGCTGGTCGCGGGCCATTTCAATGGCGCCCCTGCAGGCGTCGCCCTGGGGGACGCCAATCTGGGCACCGGGGCAGGCTTGGCTGAGGGCTGCGGCAAAGGCTTCCCCCAGGGCTTTGAGGTGAATCAGGGCCCCACCCATTGGCCAGACCAGAGGTGCCGGCAGATCCAACTGCTTGGCGATGGTGGCGGCCATGGCGGCCAGGGCCTGGGCTGAGCGTTCCACGATGGCTTGGCAGTCGGGATCCCCTGCCGCGGCCAATTCGGCCACTAGGGGTGCGAGCCGGGCAAATCCTGCGGCACCAAAACCTGGCTCAACGACCAAAGCCTTGAGCGCCTGGGTGCTGGCTGGTTCTTGGGCCTCCAGGCCAAGGGCCTGCCAAAGCTTGGGGCGCAGGGGGCCATCCGGCCGCCGACCATCGGCCATCTGCAGGCTGAGGGCCAGGCCGTCTCGGCCGATGTCCATGGCAGAGCCGGCCCCATCCAGTAGCCAGCCCCAGCCGGAGCAGCGGTGCTCCTGGCCCGCCCCGTTGCGCCCCACCGCAATCGTGCCGGTGCCGCTAATCACCACAATGCCGCCCCTCCCCCTCCCACTGCCGCGCAGACCGTCACTGCCCATGGCACCCCGCAGGGCTGTGCGCTCATCACCGGTAACGGCAACCCGATCCGGGGCCAAGCCCAGGGCCGC
>CAIYSK010000207.1 GCA_903928835.1 uncultured cyanobacterium | reverse complement strand
GTTCGGCTTCCACCTGGGCTGAAATCCGAACGGTTTCAGCCCCCTCCTGGGCCGCGAGGGCCTTCACCTCCTCCACATAGACATTGCCGGAAGCGAGGTCGTCTTCACTCACATTGGTGGCATAGATGATGGGCTTGGCTGTGAGCAGGCCGAGCGGTTTGATCATCGCGGCCTCCTCCTCGCTGATGGCCACACTGCGGGCAGCACCACCGGCCTCCAAAACCGCCTGGATGCGCTCAAGGACGTCATCCTCGATTTGGGCTTCTTTGCTGGTGCGGGCCTGCTTTTTCAGACGCTCCCGACGCTTCTCAATCTGGGATAAATCGGCCAGGCCCAATTCCAGGTTGATCACTTCGGCATCGCGGGCCGGGCCCACCGAACCCGAAACGTGAATCACATCGTCGTTTTCAAAGCAGCGGACGACATGCACAATCGCGTCGACTTCGCGGATGTTGGCCAGAAACTTGTTGCCCAGGCCTTCGCCCTGGCTGGCCCCTTTCACCAGGCCGGCGATGTCGACAAATTCGACCCGGGTGGCAATCACCTCCTTCGAACCAGACAGTGCCGCCAGCTGGCCCAGCCGTGGATCGGGCACCGACACCACCCCCGAATTCGGTTCAATGGTGCAGAAGGGATAGTTGGCAGCTTCGGCCTGGGCATTGGAGACCAGGGCATTGAAGAGGGTGGATTTGCCCACATTGGGCAGGCCCACAATTCCGGCTTTAAGCATGGCTGAAATCTAGATCCCCCGGCTCCGTAAAACTCGCAACACTTGCCATCCACCAGCGAGACTGGGGCTTGCGCCCTGCAGGCAAATTCCAAGCGTCACCCCCTTGAGCTCCCTAACGAGTTGGCTTCCCCCTAGCCTGCGCCGGCGGCGGGTGCTCGCTGGTGCTGCCGCCGGCTTGGTCCTGGTTGGCGCCATAGCGATCGGTCAGCAGAAGCGGGGCAACACCACCAGGCAACTGGAGAGCTACACCGTGGTGGCCGCGGCTGGGAGCCTGCCCGGGGTGGTGAATGCCACCGGTGAACTGGAAGCGGAAAAACGGGTCAATGTGAGCCCGAAGCGGCAGGGGATCATCGACGCGCTCTACGTGGAGGAGGGCGATCTCGTCATCAAGGGCCAGCCCCTAGCCCTGATGGACAGCGGCGATTTGCAGGATCGCCTGAGTGAACTCAACGCCAATTTGCGATCCAGCCAAGCCCAGCTCTCCCGCAGCCGCAGCGAGCTTGAACGCAACCAAAGCCTCTATCGCCAGCGCGCCATCAGTTTGAGCGACTTCAACACCGTGCGTAGCACCTTTTTGGTGGATCAATCGGCGGTGGAGGCGGCGCGCCAGCGGCTGGAAGCTCGCAAGGTGGAAAAGCAAGAGTTGATCGTGCGGGCCCCTTTCAGCGGCGTGATCAGCCAGCGCTATGCCGATCCCGGGTCCTTCGTGACACCCACCACCACGGCCTCAGCCACGGCGGGCGCCACCAGCTCCTCGATCGTGGAATTGGCCCAGGGCCTGGAGGTAGTGGCCAAAGTTCCCGAAAGCGACATTGGCCGAATCCGCCTTGGCCAAGATGCCTCCGTGAGGGTGGATGCCTTCCCCGATCGACGCTTCGCCTCCCGAGTCAAGCGGATCACACCGCGGGCCATCAAGCTCAATAATGTGACCTCCTTTGACGTCGTGCTCAGGCTGCTGGAGCCCCCCGGGACCCTGCGCATTGGCATGACCGCCGATGTGGGCTTCCAAACCGGCCAAATCCAAGCAAAAACCCTGATCCCCACCGTGGCTGTGGTCACCGAAGACGGCCGGCCGGGGGTGTTGCTCGTGGGAGAGGGCAACCAGCCGAAGTTCCAGCCAGTGGAGCTGGGGATCAGCAGCGGCAAAAGCACCCAGATCCTCAGCGGCCTGACCAGCGGCACCCGCGTGTTTATTGACCTCCCCCCCTGGGCCAAAAAACGCAAGTAGGACGTCTAGGCCCGTTGGGCCAAAAAGGCCCGGGCCGCCTCCACGATGCGGCCACTGGCCAAACCATCGCCAAAGGGATTGTGGGAGCGGGCCATCGCCTCATAGGCCGTCGGATCCTCCAGCAAGCGGCTGGCCTCAGCCACGATGTCGACCGTATCGGTGCCGATCAACTTGGCCGTACCGGCATCCACGGCCTCAGGCCGCTCGGTGGTACGGCGCAGCACGAGCACGGGTTTGCCAAGGGCGGGGGCTTCTTCCTGGAGGCCACCGGAATCACTCAGCACCAATGTGGAGCCCCGCATGGCGGCCACCAGTTGGTCATAGTCGAGGGGCTCAGTGAGGAAGGCCCGGGGATGGTCGCCGAGCAGGGCCTGGAGCGGCTCTCGCACCGTGGGGTTGCGATGCAGGGGCAGCAAGAGGGCGGTATCGGGGAAACGATCCAGCACTTGCCTGAAGCCGCGGCCGATGTCCTGGAGCCGTTCACCCCAGTTTTCGCGCCGGTGCACGGTGGCCAGGATCACCCGCTGCTGGCCAAAGTCGAGGCCAGGCAAGCTGAAGGGGGGTGCCTTTTCAGCCATCAACAACAGTGCATCAATCACCGTGTTGCCCGTGGTGAGGATCTGGCCCACCACCCCAGAAGCCCGCAAATTGGCCGCCGACACAGCCGTCGGTGCAAAGTGCAGCAGGGCCACCTGGGAAATCAGCCGGCGGTTGGCTTCTTCAGGGAAGGGATCAAAGATGTTGTCGGTTCGCAACCCGGCTTCCACGTGCCCCACGGGGATCTGCTCGTAGAACGCCGCCAGGGCGGAGGCGAAGGCCGTGGTGGTGTCGCCCTGAACCAGCACCAAATCCGGCGGGTGGTCGGCAAAGTCCTGCTTCAGGCCCGTCAGGGTGGCGCAGGTGACGTGGGTGAGGGTCTGCTTGGGGGCCATCAGGGCCAGGTCCTGATCGGCCGTCAAACCGAACAGGTCCATCACCTGGCTCACCATTTCCCGGTGCTGGCCTGTGAGCACCACCCGGGTGCGGAAATCTGAGGCCTGCTGAAACGCCAGGATCACCGGAGCCAACTTGATGGCCTCCGGACGGGTGCCCAGCACAATGGTGACGAGTGGCTTAGGCACCGGGGCGCAGCAGACCAGCGGATCCTACGGAGCTTGCGTCATGTTCAAGGCCAGGGGCTGACATCGGACCTCCTCCTGGCGAAGCTGGGGGTCACAAAGGCCGCACCGAGGCGGCATCCCTGCAGCGCTCCCGCGATGACCTCCTCATCCCCATTCCCTAGCTCCCCATTTCCGGCATCTCCATCACCGAGTTCTCCCTCCCCCGCATCTCCATTTCCAGCTGCTCCTTCCCCAGGGGCTCCTTCACCGGCCCCGCCCTTTGCGGACCAGCCATTCGACGTGCGGGAGGGTGCCATCACCTGGGTAGACCCAGGCCCCAGCCTCAAGGCGATTGTGGAAGAGGCCCACAAACAGGGATATTCCGATGTGCACCTGGGCGTGGGGGAAGGGCCCCGTTTTCGCTGCCGCGGCGACATCAAGCGCACGGAATGGCCCACGACCGATGCCGCCACCTTTGCCAGCTGGCTGAAGGAACTGCTCAGCCCTACCCAAATCGATAGCTTTCGCCGCGACAAGGAGTTCGACGGCTCCTTTGGCTTTGACTTCGTCAGGGTGCGCATCAACCTGCTGGATGCGTTGCTGGGGCCCGCCATGGTGCTGCGCCTGATCCCGCAAACGATCCCCAGCATCGAGGAGCTGGGCCTGCCCGCCGTCCTCCAGGAGATCTGCCAAAGCCCCAAGGGCCTGGTGCTTGTGACAGGACCCACCGGCTCAGGAAAAAGCACCACCCTGGCCGCCATGATCGACCACATCAATCGCACCATGGCCCGCCACATCCTCACGATCGAGGATCCGGTGGAGTTTGTGCACCAGAGTAAAAAATCCCTGATTCGCCAGCGGGAAGTGGGGCACCACACCAAGGTCTTTGACCAGGCCCTTCGCGCTGCCTTACGGGAAGACCCTGATGTGATTTTAATCGGTGAAATCCGCGACCAGGAGACCCTCACCACAGCCCTTGAAGCCTCCCAAACCGGTCACCTGGTGTTTGGCACCTTGCACACCAATTCCGCCGTCAAAACCGTGGAGCGGGTGCTGGGCATGGTGGCCCCCTCAGCCCAAAACAACCTCCGCATGGCCCTCTCCGAATCCCTCCTCGCAGTGGTCGCCCAAGGACTGGTGAAAACCACCGATGGCAAGAGGGCTGCCTACCACGACATCCTGCTCAACAGTGATGCCTGCAAGGACTACATCCAGCGGGGCGAACTCGACGAAATTGAGTCCATCATGGGTCGCAACACGTTTGAGGGGATGCAGACTGCCAATCAATCCCTGGCGCTGCTCGTGGAAGCCGGCAGGGTGGATCCAGGCGATGCCCTCTCCCAGAGCCTGAAGCCCAACGAACTCAGCCAGGCCCTACGCGGGCGCCAATGATTGGCAGCTAGCCAGATCAATGGCAGCTAGCCAGATCTATCGCAGTAAGCCAGATCTAGTCGCTGGCGATCCGAACCAGCAAGAGCACGCCAATTCCCACGGACAACCCAAGCATGGCCAGCCGGCCATTCCAAATTTCGGCCTGGGGAGTAAAACCCCGGCGCCAGGCGTTGAGCTCGCTGGACGGCACTAGATCACCTTCAGCATCCGTCCCCGGATCGATTGGCGAATCGATCTTCTGAACATTCCCTTGGGCGTTCACTTGAACGTTGTCTGGATCGACCTTCTGATCGAGCTGGGTCATCGCGATACACCGATGCCGTACCCGGCCACCCTAGAGGGATTAAAAGCAGGCTTGGGCCTGGTAGAGGCGGCTGGCTTCCTCCAAGGGCAACCGCGGGGCCACGGCCAACTCCATGGAGCTCTGCAATCCCGCCGAAAGCCTCTGGGCTGCTGCAACCCCGATCATGGCAGCGTTATCGGTGCAGTAGGGCAGCGGTGCGACCCGCCAGTTGAGGCCATCGCGGCGACAGCGTTTCTCCAGGAGTTTGCGCAACCGCTTGTTAGCGGCCACCCCGCCGACCAAGACAAGGGTTTCGAGGCCCTGGTGCTTGGCACAGGCGCAACTGCGCTCCACCAACACCTCAACCACCACCTGCTCAAAGCTCGCGGCCAGGTCAGCCACCGGTAGGTCATCGGCTCCCGACAGCTGCTCCAGGGCACGCACCTGGCGCAACATCGCTGTTTTCAGGCCGCTAAAACTGAAGTCATAGGGGTAGTAGCCCCCCTCAGGTCTCGAAACCCTTCCTTTGGGCAAGACAAATCGGCCCGGATCCCCGCCCTGGGCGGCCTGCTCAATGGCGGGGCCCCCGGGATAGCCCAGGTGAAGCAGCCTGGCCACCTTGTCGAAGGCCTCGCCAGCCGCATCGTCGTGGCTGCGCCCAAGCCTGGAATACACCCCGGGGCCATCGACCCGCAGGAGTTCGGTGTGCCCGCCGCTGACCAATAGCACCAGGTAAGGGCCTGGAGGCAAAGGCTCCCCCAGCTGGACTGAACAGAGATGGCCTTCCAGGTGATGCACTCCTAAAAAAGGTTTGCCATGCAGGCGGGCCAAAGTGCGTCCGGTGACGGACGCCACCAGCAAGGCACCCACCAGCCCCGGAGCAGCCGTTGCTGCGATCCCATCGAGATCACCAGGCCCCAAGCCGCTATCGCGGCACACCTGGGCAATCAGCTGGG
>CAIYSK010000206.1 GCA_903928835.1 uncultured cyanobacterium | reverse complement strand
CCTTGGGGCGGTCGATTACCGCGAAGCCTGCAATCTCTCGTTTGCGGCTTCCGGCCGCAAGCTCAGCAAGCAGGCCTACAACCTGTTGCCCAAAATCCGCCAGCTTGATCAGGTGTTGCTCGCCGATCCCAAGCGCAGCGATCGGGTGCATGAAGTGCACCCCGAACTCGCCTTTAGCCAATGGAATGGCGGTGAACCCATGGCCCAAGCCAAGAAAACAGCGACCGGTTCTGCCCAACGGCAGGCCCTTGTGGAGAGCCAGTTTCCAGGATTAGCGCTCAAGATCCGGACAGGTGTAGCCAAATCCAAGCTCGCCGATGACGACATCCTCGATGCCATCGCCTGTCTCTGGAGTGCCCGCCGCCTTCTAGGGCAGGAGGCCCTGGTTCTTGGAGGTGAGCGCGATGGCTGCGGTCTGCCAATGCGGATCTCGGCCTAGGTGCCTTTGGGGATTAGATACGTTGAAGGGCTTCAACAACGGTGCTGGCGCTGACATCGTTGCGGATCTCGACGCTGCCGATGCCCGTGGGGAGCACAAAGCGCACCTGGCCATCACGCACTTTCTTGTCACCTTGGAGGCAGTGCAGCACGGCTTGGGGGTCAATGTCTGGCCAGGCCATCGGCAGGCCAGCCGCGGCGATGACCGCCCGTTGCCGGGCTTGGTCTTGGTCGCTCCAAAGCCCCATGGCTAGGGATAGTTCGCCAGCTGCCACCATGCCGATCCCCACGGCCTCGCCGTGCAGGTAGGTGCCATAGCCGCAGAGGGCCTCGACCACATGGCCGAGGGTGTGGCCGTAGTTGAGGATTGCCCGCAGGCCCCCCTCCCGTTCGTCGGCCGCCACCACAATGGCCTTGGCCTGGGCGGAGCGCTCCAGGATTTGTTGCAGCAGGGCCGGGCCCAGGGCCTGACGGCTGGCCAGCCCCCCGGCTGGATCTGCCTGGACAGCGGCCTCAAGTTGCGAGAACAACGCCCCATCGTCGATCACCCCATACTTGATCACTTCGGCCATGCCGGCACTGAATTCCCGATCGGGGAGCGTGGCCAGGGTGAGTGGATCGATCAAGACCAACTTCGGTTGGTGGAAGGCACCGATCAGGTTTTTCCCCCCCGGATGGTTGACACCGGTTTTGCCACCGATGGAGGCATCCACCATGGCAAGCAGGGTGGTTGGAACCTGCACCACGGCAATGCCCCGCAGCCAACTGGCGGCGGCAAAACCGGCCATGTCGCCCACCACGCCGCCGCCGAGGGCCACGATCAACGACCCCCGCTCCAGTTTTTGCTCGAACGCCGCGTTGTGGATCAACGCCACAGTGGCGGGGGTTTTCTGCTCCTCGCCAGCTTCGATCACCAACAGCTGGCTGACAAAACCCGCCGCCTCCAAGCTGGCTAGGGCGGCGGCACCGTAGTGGGCGTTGACCACAGGATTGGTCACCACCAGCACCTTGGTACCGGGTTTCAGCCCCTGGGTAGCCACCTGGTGGCCCAGTTGGGCCAAGGCCGCTTCGCCGATCACGATCGGGTAGGGATTGGCCCTGAGCTGCACCGAAATCGTGCGGCAGTTCTTGAGGGTGGAAACCATCGCGTGGCGCACTCTGTTTTCGCGTCTTCAGAGGCTAAAGGGGTGGTTTCATCCTTCGGAATTGGCTGTTCTGGCTTTGCTGAAGGCCATTACGACGTAGGCCAAGGACATCGCGCCGGGATCAGGATGGCCCAAGCTTTTTTCAGCGTGGGGTCGGGCCCTTCCGAGGCGAGGCAGCAGAGAAGCGGTGGCCAAGGCGGCCTCTTGGCTCGCTAGGGCAGCGGCTTGGAAGGTCTTATCAGGTGTTTCGCCAGCTTGAAAACCACTCTCCAGCCTTTGCTGGAAGGGCACAAGGGCATCCACCAGGGTTTTGTCGCCCGGCATTGCCTTACCCAGTTGCTGCACAGCCGTAACGGCTGCCCCAAGGGCCCCAATCCAATCTCCATCCGTAGGAGTGGAATTTTTCAGGTACGTACCAGCAGCTCGCAATCCTGCTCCCCATAGGGCACCAGACGTTCCGCCGCCGCAATCTGACCACGCCTCTCCAGCGGCGATCAGGAGGGCTTTCACGTCTCCTCCCTGGTCCGCAATGGCCTGGGCCGCTGCCAGGGCACCGTTCACTCCCCGCAGCATGCCGAGTCCGTGGTCCCCATCACCCGCGATTGCATCGAGTTGCCCTAGTTCGATTTCCCTGGCTGCTAGTTCCCGTTCCGAGGTCTTCAAATCGCCCAGCACCTGTTGTGAAACGGCCTGTTCCTCAAGAGAACAGGGCTTGGCTGCTAACGGACTTAGCAGGGATATCTGCTCCCGAGCTATGAGCCGACTCCCCGCGGTGGACATGGTTGTCATTTGAAGTTGTCCTGTCTGCTGTTGTGCGGGCTTGGATGCCGGCAGCAAGCCGCGCCGGTAACTCGGGCTGTCAGCCCCGGCACACCAGAGCTCTTCCAATTCGGGATCAACCCAGAAAAGAGTGAGCGAAACACCGGCCATATCAAGGCTTGTTACCAACTCACCGCATTCACAATCGGCGATCACAACACCTTGGTCTTGGAGTTGGTTGGCAACCGCTCCAAAAAGGCTGAAAAGTTCTTCGTACTTAAAGCCGCCGAGGCCGTTTAGCAAAACAACAACCCGTTCGGTTAAGGGATTGACTCCCTCGGGCAAGTCATCGAGTAGTTGCTCCACCAGCATTTGGGACAGTTGCTTGGCATCGGTAATTGCACCTTCGCTTAGTCCAGGTTCGCCATGGAGACCCATCCCTAGGGCCATCCGTCCATCAGGAACGGAGAAGAGGGGCTTGTCTGCCCCGGGCAGGGTGCAGCCGCTGAAGGCCACCCCAAGCGATCGGGTGCGCCCATTAGCGCGCAGGGCGATCCGTTCCACTGCGTCGAGACTCTGGCCTGCTTCTGCCGCTGCTCCAGCCACTTTGTAGACGGCTAGCGCTCCGGCAATGCCACGGCGTTGGTCTTTCTGCCCAGATGGAGCACTTGCAATGTCGTCGGTCACGGGAACAATGCGCACATCGAACCCGTCGGCTCGCAGGCGTTCCGCGCCCTGGCTGAAATGCAGGGCATCGCCTGCATAGTTGACATAGGCCAGAAGAAGTCCACCCCCCCGTTCAACTGCCTGGCCGACCCGATGAACTTGTCCGGCCGATGGTGAGGCAAAGATGTTTCCGCAGGCCGCTCCAGTCGCCAGACCGGCTCCCACCAGGCCAGCAAAGGCGGGATAATGGCCGGAGCCACCTCCCACCACAAGGGCGACTTGCCCCTCTGGGATAGGGGCTTGCCGCATCACGCCCCCATCGATAGCGATGACATGGCGGGGATGGGCTTTGACGAATCCATCGATGGCATCAGCGGCGAACTCTTCTGGGTTTGTGATTAACCGGCTCATGGCTTAACGGATCCGGTGCCTATCGATGTCCCCCACAATGGTCCGAAATCCTCACGAGATGCCCCCAACCTCCGTGCGAACCCGAACGGCCTGGGCCTTTCTGATGCCGGCCTTGCTGCTGGTGGGTCTTTCGGTGTTGATCCCGGCGGCGATGGCCCTGGTGATGAGCTTCACCCAGGCGGGTCTGGATGTGGGCGAACCCCTGCGCTTTGTGGGCCTCGCCAATGGGCGCAGGCTCCTGGCCGACCCGATGTTTTTCAAGGTGGTGGGTACCACACTTGTGTACTTGGTGGGGGTGGTGCCGCCGGTGGTGATTGGGGCCCTGCTCCTGGCCGTTCTGGTGAACCGCAAGTTGCCAGGGATTCACTGGTTTCGGGCCGCCTTCTACACACCGGTGCTCGTGTCGATCGTGGTGGCGTCAATTGCGTTTCGTTGGCTGTATGCCGAAAACGGATTGATCAATGGCTGGTTGCTGGCGTTGCTAGGGGATCATTTCCACCCGAT
>CAIYSK010000205.1 GCA_903928835.1 uncultured cyanobacterium | reverse complement strand
TGGGCGCACCAGCGCACCCCGCTCGCCAACTTGGTTGGCTGGCGCGATAAGCCAGTGGCTCTCTCAATCGTTCAGGCCCGCGTTGTGGGTCTCGCCCACTTCACGATTGGCTACATCCTCACGTATGCAGCCTTCTTGATCGCTTCAACCTCAGGCAAGTTCGGTTAGATCGTCTGATCCAATCGCTTGTCTCTCCTCGAGGGACGATTCAACCCCCGGCCTTGGCCGGGGGTTTTTTATGGCCTCCCATCCTTAGGGCTGGGGCTCGGGGTAGTTGGATTGCACGTAGCCCCAGGCTTCGCAGCGCAGTTCGCTGCCATCGGTTTGGCCCCTCTCGCTGCGCAGGCAATTCACCGTGGCTTGATGGCCGGCCACCATGCCAGCGGTACGGGCCCGCTGTTGGAGTTGTTTAAGGGCCTGGGCTGCCACCTTCTGCTCCAATTGCTGCTGGCTGGCCTGCTCAGCGGCCTTGCGGGCTGATTGCTCCTGGGCAGATCGGTTTGGCCCTGGGAGGCTGCAGCTGGTGAGCAGCAACGGTGCCAAGAGCCCCAACCACTGTTTGCCTTTCATGGTGCTGGATCCTGCATGGGGTGCTAACCCCATTGTTGGCCTGTTTTGCCCGGGCCAGTCCAGCCATTAAAAAAGCCCCGCATTGGCGGGGCTTTAGAGAAGGAAATCGTTGGTTGTCCAGCGACTCAGCCAACGCTCCAGACACCGCCGGCGATGTTCGCAAGCGGGGCGACCACTGAGGTGCCAACCAGGAACCAGGCGAAGGCTGCACCGCCGCATCCACCGAGCCAGAAGCCGCTGGCGAATTCAGCCCAGCCGGCTTTGGTGAACAGATCAGCAGGAGGGTTGTCGATCGTGGCG
Source organism: uncultured cyanobacterium (assembly GCA_903928835.1). Lineage (GTDB taxonomy): Bacteria > Cyanobacteriota > Cyanobacteriia > PCC-6307 > Cyanobiaceae > Cyanobium_A. Next base: position 1,067 of record CAIYSK010000205.1, on the reverse strand, counting down.
TCAGCCGGTTGCACGTTCGGTCCGTTGCCCGCGGTTCCGTAGATGGAGAGGCAAACGGTCAGGATTGAAACCAGGCCGATGGTTGCCAGCAACCCTGCGGTGCTTGCGTATTCGGTGAGACGCAGAGGTCCACAGATGGCGAACGGGCCATAAAGGAAGAAGCCATGGGCCATACCCACTTCCAACCCGCGACGGTTGGGCGAGAGGGAAGGGCGGTAGGCGGGCAGCGCGTTCAAGAACGCCTTGGTGAAATAGCTGCTGTTAACAGGGGTGGCCAAATTGCCGACGCAGGGGTCGGCCACGGGAGTCACGGTCATGGTTTGTTGTCAGTTACGGGCTTCGATCACGTTGAACAGCAGGGCCATGGCCACAGCTGGCGCGAGGATTCCCACTAGGGGTACGAACACCGAGGGCAACCAGGCAGCTGCGAATTCTCCAGTCATGGCACAGGCCAATAACAACCGCAGGTACTGTAAAGAGCCTTCCCAAGGCCATCTTCCTGGCTCCCTGGGGGCGACATAAAAGTTCAATCCATGAACACCCAATCCGTTGGTGCTCTAGCTGCCTTTTTGGCTGCCGTGATCTGGGTTGGGAGCCGTCGTAAGCCGACTCCCTTGGCCAACCTCGATGCCTCGGCGGTGGCTGCCCTCAATCGGGCCCAGATTTCCCTGGTGCAGCAGAACGCCGAGCTTTTTAGCGTTGCTTCCAGCCCCATTGCCGCGAGCTGGGCTTTGCCCGCCGATCCCCGGGAGCAGGCGACCTTTTTGAAAAGCCTGCACGTCCAGTTAGCTGGTGATACGGGTGAACGGTTGGCAGCCATGCAGGCGGCCCGGGCCTGGGGTCACCGCGCCACCCTGCCCTTGCTGAAGCGGGGCCTAAGGGATGCCAACCTCGAGGTTGTGCTGGAGGCGGCCCAAGCCATGGAACGTTTCCGGGGCCGCTGCACGCCGGTTGGGTCCCCCAATCCTCAGCCCCGCTTGCCCCGCAACGCCGCCCTCACCCGATAGATCGGCCGGCCTTGGCTTTCGTGGTAAGTGCGCATTTGCAGCTCGGCCAGCAGGCCAAAG
>CAIYSK010000204.1 GCA_903928835.1 uncultured cyanobacterium | reverse complement strand
CCCGGCGCCACGACACCAACAGTGCAGCTTTGGCCGATCGAATCAAGATCAGCGTCGGGGGCTCCAAGCAAAAGGAAGCCGAAGGCGTTCTCAATATTTCGCTCACGGGCCGCGATCCCGAGGAGGCCCAAGGCCTGCTCAATGACCTGGCCAAAACCTATCTGCAAACGGCGCTCGCCCAACGCCAACAGCGCCTAGCCGATGGCATCAAATTTTTGGATCTGCAAGCCCCTGCCCTGCAGAAAAAAACGGCCGATCTCCAGCAGCAGTTAGCCCTGTTTCGCCAGCGCAACACCGTGCTCCAGCCCACCGAAGAGGGGGGGGCCCTCAAGGCCAAAATGCTGCAGCAGAGCGACTCGATCCTGGCCCTCCAAGCCCAAAGGTCCCAGCTCCGCAACGTGCGCCAAGCGAACAGCACTGGCAGCCTCACCGCCCGCGGCTACCAAGAGGCCTTTGGCGGGCTAGGCCAAACCGCTGGAGCCGGAAACAACCAGGGCCTTTCCGTGGTCGATTCCAACCAAAGCCTGCTAGAGCAACTCACCAAGCTCGACGAGCAGCTCGCCGAAGCCCGAGCCAAGTACACCCCCAGCTCCTCGATGGTGAAGGGCCTCGAGGCCCGCCGGCAGCGGCTGATGCCCATGCTGCGCCAAAACCAACTCGAGGCTGTGGATGGCGCCCTCCAGGCCAATGGGACCTCCTTGGTGGTGGCCCAGCGCCAGCAATCCCAGCTCAAGGGCACCTTCCAGGGCCAGCCCCAACTGATCAAGCAATACGAGGCCCTGCAACAAAAACTGTTGATCGCCAACGACAACCTTGCCTCCTTCCTCAAAGCCAAAGAAGACTTTCAGCTCGAGATTGCCCAGCGCACCCTGCCCTGGAAGGTGATTGCCCCGCCCGAAATCGATCCCACGCCGATCAAACCCTCCGTGCCCCGCAACCTGGCCCTGGGCGTGGTGCTGGGTTTGGTGGCCGGCGCTGGGGCCGGCCTGTTGCGCGATCGGCTCGACCATGTGTTCCACAGCCCCGCTGAGGTGAATGCCGATCTCAAACAAACCCTGCTGGGCCACATTCCCCACGTGGAATTTTTCCAAGGGGTGCGGGAAGACAGCCGTTTTCTGATCGAAGAGCTAGACACCACCCCATCCAGCTCCGATCCAGACAAGGCCCTCGAAACTGAACCCCAAATCCCCGGGGCAGCCCCCAAATCCCTCTCGGGCTACCAACGTTTTTTCTATCAGGAGGCCTTCCGCAACCTCTTCACCAGCCTGCGCTTCCTCGATTCCGACCGGCCCCTGCGGGCCATTGCCCTTACCAGCGCCGTTCCCAACGAAGGCAAATCCCTGGTCAACGTGCTGCTGGCGAAAACCCTCTCGGAGATGGGCAAACGGGTGCTGCTGATTGACGCCGACATGCGCAAGCCCCAGATGCACTACCGGCTCGGCCTCAACAACCTGGTGGGCCTCTCCAACATCCTCACCGAAGACAACATCCGCTGGACCGATGCCGTGCAACCGGTGAAGAACCATGCCGGCTGGTCGGTGATCACCTCGGGCAGGAGGCCTCCCGATCCCACCCGGTTGCTCAGCTCGACCCGGATGCATCAGATGGCCCAGGAGATCAGCCAATCGGGCCAGTTTGATCTGGTCATCTACGACACCCCGCCCGTGCTGGGCTTGGCGGATGCCATGTTGACCTCCGAGCACGTGGATGGCCTGATCCTGCTGGTATCCCTGGATCGGGTGGATCGCCACCTGCCCAAGGAGGCGATCAAGCGAATCCAGGCTTCGGGAGCATCCTTGCTGGGCCTGGTCACCAATGCCGTGAAACCGGAAAGTGCCCATGCCGACGGCTATGGCTATGGATACGGCAAATACGGGTACGGGTACGGGTACGGGTACGGGGGCTATAACCAGCCGTCCTATGCCTACTACCACATTGATTCGGAGCTCTCAGGCGATTCCCCAGAGGCCCAGCAGAAACCGACCCTGCCCCTCTGGCGCCAGCGTCTGAACACGGCTAGCCGCCAGGTGGTCCGCTGGATTGACCGTTGAAGCTCCGCCTCAAACCATGGGCTGTGGCTGGCCTGCTGGTGAGCCAGGCCTGGACCACCCCAGCCCTGGCCTCCCCCCACTGGACTGACCAGCCCAAGGGCAAGGCCCTGGCGACTACTTCTCTGAACTGGAGGGCCCTGCCGCCCCTGCCAGGCTTCGCCAAGCCAGCACGCTGGCAACCCGTGGCCTTCGTGGCCTTCAAGCCAGCGGGTGACCAAGGATTAGCCAGCCCCTTTTGGAGCCAACCACGCAACGCTCAGTTGAACGGTCAACTCAACGGCCAATCGGCAGCTAAACCAGCCCTGGCCTGGCGCCCCTTGGCTGCCGCCGATGTGGTCGACCCCTCCGGCTTGCCGGTGAATCCCAAAAAACCGGCTCCCCTATCCCTGGCGGCGGTGCAGCACAACCTCGCCCAGCTGCCCAACCAATCCCACGACTTCGTCGCCCTGATCCGCCTGGGCCAACTGCCCACCGCCACCCTTTGGAACGATGCCAGCTTCCAAATCAGCACCCAGCAGGTAAGCCCAACCAGCGGGGGTGCCGCCAAGGGCAGTGGCAACCAGAACTACGCCCTGCGCGGCGATCTCCAGCTCACCGACAAACTGCTGTTCTCCGCCTATTACACCTACGCCGACGACCCCCTCTTCAACGCTCCTGCCAGCAAACCCAGCAATCCGGGCAACCGCTGGAGCGTCTACGGCGGCGCCCTCAAGGGCCGCCTGCTGGGGGGTAAGGCCTGGCAGTGGGCCGCGGAAGGCGCCCTTGAGCTATTCAGCGTGGGCAGTGGCTGCGGCGGCCAAGGCGCCAGCTGCACCGGTGGCAACACCGGTGAGCCCAACATTTTCAACGACTCCGGCCAGCAGGTGTTCACCCGCAACGTGGTGGGTTCCCTCTCCCTGCCCCTCTCCTGGCAGGCCACCAAGAAGCTGCAGCTGTCGTTTGTGCCAGCGGTGACCTGGCTGCCAGCCAGCCAAGGCGCAAGTCAAGGGGGGGCGGGGGAGTTTTTCGGCACCAACATCAGCCTGGGCGTGGGCGCCAACTACCGCCCCAGTGCCCAGGTGCAGCTCTTTGGCTCGGCCATGGTGCCCCTGGGCCCGGGCAACAACAGCTTCGACAGCAATTTGGTGTATTCCCGCACGCCGATCCTCAGCCTGGGCGCCAACCTGGCGGTGAATCCGCGCATTGGCCTAGAGGCCAGTATCACCAATGGGTTTGGCCTAAGCCCCAGCACCGCCATCCTGGCCCTGCCCAGCGCCCCCTGGCAGCCGATGCTGAGCGGCCGCTTCACCTGGACCCCCAGTGCCCCCGATTCCAAAAGCCCCAACTACACCGCCCGCCAGGCCAGCCTGGCCCTGGGCGGGCTCAGCGTGAACACAGCCCTCACCCCTGCCAGCGGCACCAAGCAATTGGCCGTGAATGCCGATTCCCGCGGCAACATCTTCGGCTTTGCCGGCGTATCGGTGAGCAACGACTTCCAGTTTCAAGTGGCGGGGGGTCAGTTCAACGGCATCTCGCCCCAAAACAATTTTGTGAGCACCTACGAAGGCGCCGGCAACTACAACATCCGTTTCGGGGGCAAGGCAATGGTGATGCGCCCCACCAAACACCTGCCGATTTGGAGTGGGGGCCGCATCAGCGTGGGTCGCAACTTCCAGCCCAGCAGCTATCAGGGCTACCTGTTTTTTGAAAGCATGAACACCTGGGAAGCCACCCCCTGGCTGGCCCTCACCATCAACCCCAAATTCGCCAACAGCGGCCTCGGCACCCCCTGGGGGGTGGGCTTCGGCGCCAACATCCAGCTGGGCCCCAGCTTCCAGCTCATCCCCGAGATCAATGCGGTGGCAACCGATCTGGGCGGCACCAATGGCACCAACGGCAGCCTCAATCTGCGCTGGCTGGCCAACCCCAAAACCACCGTGGATCTCTACGTGACCAATGCCGCCGGCCTGCTCGACATGGGCCAGCTACTGGGCAACAACCAGGTGCGGGTGGGCACCAAGCTCATGCTGAGTTTTTGAGTGGCCTGACGCTGGATTGACTGTCTGCTGGGGCAGCGGTGTCTTTGTTGATCTCCTTGACACAAAACCAGAGAGACCCACCAACAAGGGCCGCGAAGATGGCAATCGACAGCCAGCCATTCTTCGCTTTCCAGAGACTGGTGGATTTGCTTTGGCGCCGGCTCTTGGATCGGCCGGAGCGACCGCGGGATGACGACCGTCTTCGCGAAGAAGAAGCGGCCATGGGCCCATCAGCCATCCGTCCCACCCGCTCAAGAGTTGTTGGCTACAACGTATCAGCTCCGCCCACTATTGAAGCAATCAATTCAAGGGGGCGATCAATTCAAAGACCACTCCTCCACAGCAACACCGGGAATGCGCAGAAATTCCCGCGCGTTGTTGGTGATCACCACACTGTCTTCCGCGAGGGCATGGGCAGCGATCATCAGATCGAGGTTGCCCACGGGTGTGCCAATCCTCTCCAGCTCGGAGCGCATCCTGGCGTATTGATGGGTGGCCTCGAGGGGCCAAGCAAGCAGCTCAAAACCCGCTAGCCAGGCTTCCACCGCGCCGCTGAATCGATCCGATCCGAGCTTGGCGGCTCCGAACCGCAATTCAGCAGCAACAATCGCCGAAAGCCACAACTGATCGCGGTTGAGCTCCTGAAACCGGAGCACCATCTGGGGCGGATGGCGCCGCAACACATAGCTGCAGATGTTCGTATCGAGCGTGCGTCTCAAGACCAATCCCGCTCCTGGGGCTGCCCATCACCACGATCCGCCAGGAACGTCTCCGGCAGAGGGGGATGGTCGGCATAAAACGCCTCCAACCACTGCCCCATCGATGCCGATGCATCGCCGCAGGGCTGCACCCAAAGCGCCTGGCCCATCGGCTCGATGTCCACTTCATGGCCGCGGAACCGAAATCGGGCCGGCAGCCTCAGCGCCTGGCTGCGGCCACTCATAAACAGCCTTGCCCGAACTGCCATAACCCGCGCCTGTCATATGACAGCAGCATATCCCCGCTTGGCAGGCGGAGATCCCTGATCAGGGCCGCTCCCGCAGGCGCAGCCGCACCCCATTGGCCGAGCGCAGGGTCAGCCGGGCCACCAACTCCGGCTGGTGGCCGGGATCGGGCAGCAGTTCATAGCGGCGCACCAGTTCGGCCAGCACCAGCAGGGCCTCCTGCAGCGCAAAGGCCGCCCCTGGGCACTTGCGCGGGCCCAGGCCAAAGGGCAAAAAAGCATCCTTGGCCCACTGCCGATCCGCCGCGCTAGCGGTTTCGCCCAGGAAACGCTCGGGCCGGAAGCCATGGGGGTCAGCCCATTGGCCCCCGTGCCGCTGGACTACCCAAGGCGAAATCGTGACCAGCGACAGCATCGGGCAACGCCGATCCACCAGCTCCGAATCCTGGGCCGCTTCGCGGATGAAAAAGCTCACGGGTGGATAGAGCCGCAGGGTTTCATTGAAAATCGCAACGCCGTAGGACAGCTGGCGCAGTTCATCAAAACTGAGGGGATCGCTCGGGCTCTCTCCCTTGGCCCCACGAGCCTCCAGGATCCCAGCAACCTCTTGAACGAGCCGCTGCTGAGCGTCAGGAAACTGACTCAACAGATAGGTGGCCATGGCCAGGGCACTCTGCGTGGCATGCATGTACAGGCGTGCGCAAAGCTACGTGCGTTCCCGCGCACAGACTGACGCGCACGAGCGCCCAGCGGTTCGCTCGGCCCGCAGGCACGGGTACTACAGCGCCTGTGACGCTGGTGTGGCGCGGATGGGCACGAGCACACCTCGTGGCGGTCTTCATATTCGGTGGCCGTCTGCGTGGCATGCTTGGAAAGGCGTGCGCAGAGCTACGTGCGTTCCCGCGCACAGACTGACGCGCACGAGCGCCAAGCGGTTCGCTCGGCCCGCAGGCACGGGTACTACAGCGCCTGTGACGCTGGTGTGGCGCGGATGGGCACGAGCACACCTCGTGGCGGTCTTCAT
>CAIYSK010000203.1 GCA_903928835.1 uncultured cyanobacterium | reverse complement strand
TCTTCGGTGGGCTGGGCCATGTGCATGTGCTCCATGGGACCAACGGAGCCCAAGGTGTCACCAACCCGCATCGCATAGACAGCAATCCCCATGACCAAGACCAGGGGGATCACCGTCCAAATCACCTCCAGCTTGGTATTGCCCTCAATGGGCACGGCATCACTCTCGTCGTACTTCTCGGCGCGATGCATCACCATCACCCAGAGCATCACCGACGAGACCCCGCCCAACACAAAGGTGCCGAGGGCCGTTTCAAAGCTGAACAGACCATCAACCAAGGGTGCAGCAGTGGACGCCTGCACCGGCAGCCAGTGGTAGGCCTGCTGGCCCATCCACCAACTCAGGGCGATGAGCCCCCCTACGGCGAGGGCAAAGGCCACCAGGGCTGGAAACTTGACGCTGGATGGAGGGGCATTAGTCATGGCAAGGCCACCTTGAGGTCAGCGCCGGCAGCCAAGAGCTGGTCTGCAGCGATATGCACTCCGAATTCCGCGGCCAACTCAGCGCCCAGGGTGCCATGCAAGCCAATAATCAGGAACATGGCCAAGCCCACCAGCAGATAGAGCCACTGAACCTGGCGCCCCATATCTTTGCGCCAAAGAAAGCGCTGGTAGCCGCGCCAAACGGTCATGGCCACAATCACCAGCAGGATCACCACCCCCCCGACCCCATGCCACAACATGGTTTCCATGCTGTGGAGACCGATCGCACTGGTGACCCCGGGCAGGGGGACGGCCAGCAACATTTCAAAAAAACCTGCCGCCACCGTGAAAAATGTAACGAAGCAACAGGCCAGCAGGTTGTACCACCCCACATCGTGGAATCCCTGGCGGGTCACTGGCAGGGCCAGAAAACGAAAGACTCGTTTTTCCAGGGGATAGAGGGCACCGGCAAGATCAAAGGCAATGGCAATCACAAACAGCCCAATGGTGAAATGCACCAGATTGGGGTGGATCGGCAAGCTATAGGGGAGGCCATTGGATCCCAGCTCAGGAGCAAGCTGCTGGATCGGCGATTCACTGGGGAGAAATTGAATGCTCATGAGATGAAGACCCATCAGACCAGGCCCGCTCGCATGGCTTCTACCACCTTCACGGTGTGGAGGCCGTACACCCAAATCAGCTGATTTCCCAAGGTGACCTGGACCACAATCAGGGCGCTAAGCAGGCCCCCTGCACCCAAAAAAGGTAGGGGCAACTGCTTGGGATCCTTGCTGCGAATCACATAGCGCCAAGCCGACATGGCCGAGAGAATTCCAGCCAAAGACCATCCGATCGTGCTGTGTAAATTGAGAATATCGCTCGAGGCTCCGTAGGGATTGGCCAAGCCAGCTTCCACTTGTCCAAAAATAATCGCTACAAAAATTGCCGCCGTGGCAAACAACAAATTCCAGAAGCTCACTTCGAACAGGGCCGGCTTCCTGGCAAAAATTCCAATGCAATCAAAAACGAACGTGATCAGCCCCATGGCAATCACAAAATGCACAACAATGGGATGGAGGGTATCCATCCAAGGGAGGTTGTGATCGTTGAGCGGCGGAAGCAGCTCAAACATGGGTTATTTTCAATACGTGTAACAACTCTGGCAATGGGGCGACCTTCCGGCAACTCCCGTGATCCTTTGCCACATTTATCGTCAGGCTTCGCTGATAAAGCCCCCAGTACAAACCCCCTAAACTGGAGATCCATTGCCTTGGATCGTTGTCAGCTCCTGCCTCCCCAGCCCTCCGCTGGCTGACCGCCGCTTTGCTGTTCGCCGGAGCTGGCTTATCCATTGTGCTGCCGTTTGTGTCGGCCACCCTGCTCACCATCGCCATCGGAGCCGTGGCTGTCGTGGCAGGCATCTCCCAAGTGCTGCGGCTTAGCGGCGAAGCCGATACCAAGGGCAAAATCTTCCGCCTGCTATCCGGCTTGCTCTACGTGGGTGGAGGCATCTGGGTCTTGGCCTTCCCGATCGACAGCGAAGTAAGCCTCACCCTGTTTGTGGGATTCCTGCTCGCCTTTGAAGGGGTGATGGAATTGGCCGCCGCCGCCACCAACCAGGGTCCTGCCAGAGGCTTGGTGCTGGTGGATGGGGTGGTCACCGCCATCTTGGGGGGCATGTTGATTGCCGAATGGCCCAGCGACAGCATCTGGGCGATTGGCATGCTGTTTGGCATCGGCTTGGCGTTTTCAGCCATCAACATGCTCACAGCGCCAACCCAAGCC
>CAIYSK010000202.1 GCA_903928835.1 uncultured cyanobacterium | reverse complement strand
CGCCAGCCAAAGCCACTGGTGGTGACCGCCGAGCCCATCAGAGGGAAAAGCAACCGGCGATTGCCATTGCCCAGCAGCGGGGATGCCAACACCAACGCCGCTGCCACGGGCTGCCACCAGGAGAGAGGTGACCACCAGGGCTTGAACTGGGGCGGTCGCTTCATGGGGCCATCCTAAAAACTGCGCTGCAGGGTGCACGTCGCCCCAGGACGCTGTAAGCGCAGGCCCCCATCCGACTCCAGGCCCACCACCTGCCAGATCTGGCCGCCATGGAGGAGCCCCTCGGCCGGCCGAAGCAGGCGGGCTTCCGCCCCCAGCCGCACCAGCTCCTGTTGGTGCGCCATCGCCTGGGCCCAGTCCAGGGCAGCTAGCACCGGCTTCAGCAACCGTTGGGGCTTGGCCTTGGGATGGAACGGGCCCTGGGATAGGGCTTGGGCGAGGGAAATCGCCCCGCTGGGGGGGTGATTGATGCCATTGAGGCCCAGTCCCACCTGGGCCCAGCGCACCTGGTCGCCCCGCAGACGCAGCCGGGGCAAAATCCCGGCCAACTTGCGCCCACCCACCAACACATCATTGGGCCACTTGAGCTGGACAACCACCCCGAGGGCCTCCAACTGCAGGGCCAATCCCACGGCCACCGCCAGGGACAGGGAGGCCGAGTCGGTCAAGGCCGTTGGCCATGGCATCGCCGCACTCAGCCACAGCCCTCCCACGGGCGAATCCCAGGGCCGGCCCCGCTGGCCCTGGCCAAAGCGCTGGTGGGTGGCCACCACCGCCAGCCCTCCCCCAAGCCTTCCCCCAAGGGCGCCTGGCAGGGGGCGGCGCTCTTTTTCGCGAGAGCGCAACCACCGCTCCAATTCCCGCTCGGTGCTGGCACACACAGCAGAACGGCGAACCTGCCAGCTCAAAGCTGGGCCAACCAAACGCCGATGCGGGCTGCCCCCAACTCCAGCTGCTCAACGGGATGCACCAACGCCAAGCGCACCCAGCCCTCGCCGCCGGGGCCAAAGCCATTGCCCGGTGTGAGGCAAACCCCTGTGGCATCGAGCAGGGCCGCGCAAAACGACTCGGAACCGAAGCCCTTCGCGCGCGCCTTGGGCGGCAGCTCGAGCCAGAGATACAGGGCCATCGAGGGCAGCCGCACCGGCCAGCCCGCCGCCTCCAGGGCTGCAGCCATCCGATCCCGCCGCGGCCGATAGACCTGCTGGAGCTGCTCGGGCCAGTGGGAGGCCTGCTGCAATGCGGCGATCGCCCCGGCCTGCAACGCCAACGACTGGTTGAAGTCGACCACGCCCTTGAGCTGGCGTAGGGCCGTGATCAACCATGGCGCCCCAATCGCAAAGGCCAGGCGATAGCCCCCCAGGCACCAACTTTTGGAAAAGGAGAAAAACTCAATGCCGCATTGCCGCCAGGCGGGATTGCGCAGCAGGGCTGGGGCCTCGCCATCGAGGGCCAAATCCACATAGGGATTGTCATGGGCCAGCACGATCCCGTGCTCGATGGCCTTCTGCACCGCTTCATCCACCCAGGCCTGCTCACCGGTGGTGGCGGTGGGGTTGTGGGGGAAACCCATCACCATCAGCTGGATCCGATCCCATTGCGCCGGGCTGAGGGCCCCAAAATCTGGACGCCACTGGCGGGTGGGATCCAAGGGCAACAGCACCGGCTCCGCTGAGGCCAGGTGCAAGCCCCCCATGTGGGAGGGATAGTAGGGATCGAGCAGCAGGGCCTGGTCACCAGGGTTTAACACCGCCAAGGGGAGATGGGCCGTACCCTCCTGGGAGCCCACCAACAGCAGCACCTCGGTGTCGGGGTCGACGGCCGTGGCAAAACGCTCGGCGGCCCAATCGGCCACCGCCTGGCGAAAGGGCTGGGTGGCCCCGTGCATGCAGTAAGCGGCGCTTTCAGGACGCTCCAGGGCGGCCGCCATGGCCGCGATCGCCGCGGCAGGAGGCTGGAGGTCGGTAGAGCCCAGGGAGAGGTCGAGCAGCTCTGGGCCAGCCCCTAGCCGCTGGCGATAGGCCGACTTGCGTTCATCATTGCGGGCAAAAACGCCGCTGCCGAGCCGCGAAAGCCGCTCAGAGATTGGCATCCAAGAAGGCCGCGAGTTGGGGCTTAGCCATGGCGCCTTCATGGCGAGCCACCTCCGTGCCGTCCTTGAACAGGATCAAGGTGGGGAGCCCCTGAATCTTCTGGCCGTCCCGGGCCGTGGGATGGCCATCGGCATCGAGCTTGCCCACCTTCAAGCGGCCGGAGTACTCGCCATCGGCCCAGGTCATCAAGGGGGCCATCAGGCGGCAAGGTCCGCACCAGGTTGCCCAAACATCCACCAGCACCACACCTTGCGCATCCAGCACTTCGGCTTGGAAATTGGCATCGGTGAGCTCAACGACGGCCACGGGAATGAAGCAGATCTGGGCCAAGTGTAGGAACTGGCCCAGGGCGCAGCGTTGGGCTCAGCCCTGCTCAATGGAGCGCTTGAGGGCCTCCAGCTCGCCATCAACCTCCGTCACCTTGACCTTCTGCACCCCAGCCTGATCAGCTGCAGAAGGGT
>CAIYSK010000201.1 GCA_903928835.1 uncultured cyanobacterium | reverse complement strand
CCTGGTGCCAAGGCCTGGAAGCACCCCAAGCGATCAGCATCCGTGGCGGGGGGGCGGCCGCCGTGGAGGTGGCCCTGGCCCTGCGCCATCGGGGGCTCCAGCCCAGGCTGCAGCTGCGCGGTGAGCACCTCCATCTGGGCTCGAGGGCTGCCAACCGGCTGGGCGAAAGCCTGCTTCAAGCGGCGGGTGTGCCGATTGGGCGGGACCCACGCAAAGAAAAAGCTCTGGCAACCGCATCAAACCAAGAATTCAGCCCAGCTCTGGCCTGCACCGGCAGCCGCGGCCCCGGCTGGCTGGAAGCATCAGGCCTGCCCACCAATGCAGCAGGGCGGGTGCTCACCGAAGCCTCCCTGCAGGTGAAGGGCTTTCCAGCCGTCTTTGCCAGCGGCGATTGCGGTGTGATCGAAGGTTGTCCCCGGGCGGCCTCTGGCGTCTGGGCAGTGCGGGCAGCACCGGTACTGGCTGCCAATCTCGAGCGCTGGCTGCAGCACAGCTCGAGGGATGGTGCCCCAGGCCAGCCCCAGCTGAAACCCTGGCGCCCCCAGGCCCGGGCCCTGCAGCTTCTCGGGGATGGAGGCTCGATCAGCGGCCAGCCGCGGGCCGTCGCCTTCTGGGGGCCCTTTGCCTGGGGCCCGAGCGAACGGCTCTGGCGCTGGAAGCAAGCCATTGATCAGCGCTTCATGGAGGGCTTCACCGGGCTCCAGGCCATGGATAGTGGCGACGCCATGGCCTGCCACGGCTGCGGGGCCAAACTTGCCGCCGCACCCCTGGCAGCAGCCCTGGAGCAGGCAGGCCTGGGCGGGCCGGCGGAGGATGCGGCCGTGGTGGGCGTAGACGCCAACGGCGAAACCCTGCTGCAAAGCGTGGATGGCTTTCCGGCCCTGGTGGGCGATGCCTGGCTCAACGCCCGTCTCACCACCCTCCATGCCTGCAGCGACCTTTGGGCGTCAGGCGCCCAGGTGCACAGCGCCCAAGCGCTGGTGACGGTGCCCCAGGGCCCAGCGGCAATGCAGCAACAGCTTCTGGCCCAAACCTTGGCCGGCATGCGCTCGGTGCTCGAACCAATCGGCGGCAAGTTGATCGGCGGCCACACCTTGGAAGAGCGCGCGGGTGGGGGCATGGCCCCGGGACCGGGCCCCCTCACCCTGGCCCTCACGGTGAATGGCAGCTGTCCTGGCAGCCCCTGGCCCAAGGGACCCCTCCAGGGCGGTGATGCCTTGGTGCTGGTCAAACCGATCGGCACCGGCGTGTTGTTTGCCGCCGCCATGGCCGCCGTTCCAAGCCAGCACTGCAAGCCCGCCTGGATCGACCAGGCCTTGATCCACATGCAGCAGAGCCAGGCGCCCCTGGTGGATCTGCTGCGCGCCCACGGTTGCCGGGCCTGCACCGACATCACCGGCTTTGGGCTGCTCGGCCATCTGGGCGAAATGCTCCAGGCCAGCGCCACCTCAATCCAGGGGACCCTCGATGCCCCAGCGCTCCAGGGCCTGGCCATGGATGGAGCGTTGGAACTGCTGGAACTGGGTTACGCCAGCAGCCTGGCCCCCTCCAACGCCCGCTCCCTAGCCCTCCTCGAGGGTCCTATCCAGCTCCAGGGCCCCAGCTCAGCCGCCCTGCACGGCCTACTAATCGACCCCCAAACCTGCGGGCCCCTGCTGGCCGCCCTTCCCGCAAACCAAGCCCCTGCGGCCCTAGCTGCGCTCCACCAAGCTGGCTTTACCCAGGCGGCCGTGGTGGGGCGCGTGGAAACCGTTGTCACTTCGCCAAGCTCACGGCGATGTTCGGACTCTCCGGATTGACATCAATGGATTGGAGCTGGGGTTGCAGCACCAGGTCCATGTCTTCCATGGGGATCGCCCCAAGCAGAACCTCATTACCCAGCACCATGGCGCCGGTGAAGCAGCGGCGATTGCGAAAACGCACTTCCACCGGTCCCATGTAGGGCACGGTGCGGCGATGGCCATCGGCGAGCACCACCTCCCGCTTCTCCAATTCCTGCAGCTGCAACTGCAGAGCGACGTGCTCCGGGATGCAGAGATGCACAGCTCCCGTATCAGCCAGCGCTGACACCTCCAGTGGAGCCAGTTCTTGGCTCAGCGGATTGAGCAGCTGAAACGTGCCGCGGATCAAACCCATAACGCAAACCCCATGGCTCAAACGTAGCGAGACCAACGACCCCAACCAGTGCCACCAACTGTCACGGGTTGATCAGCTCCTGGCGCGCTCCGAGCTCAAACCCGCTCTGCCGCCAGCACCTCCGCCCGCAGCTGCCGCAGCCGGGCGCCAAGGGCCGGGCCGGGCTTGAGGCCTTGGGCGATCAGATCGGAGGCTTGCAAGGGGGCCTGGATGTGGCGCCAACGCCACCACCAGCGCAGCAAGGACCGGCGCCACTGCCGCCAGGGCTCCATGCCACCAGCGCTGCATACCAACCCCAACGCGACTGCATCGGCGGAGCAGCCCGGAGCTTCGAGCAGGGCGCACCAGCTCACGGCGTCCCCAGCAGCACCGCCAACAGCAACCTCCTCAACCAAGCGCTCGAGCAACGCCAGCCAGCTCGCCAAAAGCTTGTGCTGGGCGTGGGGCAACTGCAGCCGTTCGGCCAAGGCCAGAGGGTCGGCCGCACAGGCCACCAAAGCCACCATCAAGGGCAGCCCCAGGCGCTGGGCCCAGCGCAGCCGCCGCGGCCAATTCCGATCGACTTGCAGCTGGGGATCGAGCAACACCAGAGCGCCCCAGCGCTGCAGGGCCGCCAGGGCTTGGGGCCAGGGCTCCCGCTCCAGCAGCAGCTCCAACTCCATACGCAGGCGGGTGCCCAGGGCTGCAGGAGCCTGATCCGGGGGGTCCCCATGGCGCCACGGCCAGGGCCAGGCAGCCATGGTTCTGGCCGCAGCGGCCAGGCTCTGGGGGGCTAAATCAAAACCCAGCCGGGCTGCATAGCGGGCGCCCCGCAGCAAGCGGGTGGGGTCGTCGCGCAGGCTTTGTGGGTGGAGCAGGCGCAGTTGGCGCCGCTCCAGATCAGCCTGGCCGCCGTGGGGATCGAGCAGGGAAGGAGAGCTCGAACCGGCCGCTGCCAACACCAGGGCCATGGCGTTGATCGTGAAGTCACGCCGGGCCAGATCATCTGCCAGGGCCCCAAAGCGCACCTGGGGGTTTTCGGCGGGCACGCCATAGCTTTCCAGCCGCGCCGTGGCCACATCCAGCAGCAGGGTTTGGCCCGCCACCCCAAGCTCCAGCTCCACCGTGCCGTAGGCGCCATGGACCTGGCTGCCGGTGATCGCACCCGCTAGGCCGCGATTGGCAAACTCCTGGGCCAACTGGTCTACCAGGGCAGCCCCACTGCCCTCCACCACTAGATCCAGATCGAGCAGCCCGCGCCAGGGATCGTTGTGCACCCGGTGCAGCAGCACATCCCGCACCGCACCGCCCACCAAGGCCACCGGCGCCCCAGGCGCAACGGCCTCTTGGGCAGCGGCAATCGCCTCGAGCAGCACCTGGGGCACGCCGGGGATCTGCACTTAGCTCAGCGGCTCAATCGGTGCCAAGCGGGGATCGAGGATTTTTGGCCCCATACCCTCAAATTTGACCGCGATCGAGACCTTCTCACCGCTGCCAAACAGGTGGGTCACATGGCCCTCGCCAAAGGAGCTATGGCGCAGGCGATCGCCCACCACCCAGGTTTTGCCCGGAGAGCGGCGGCGCACCGCATTGGCCGCCGCTCCGGCTTCACCACCCTCCGCCACCTGGCGGCTCTCCTCACGGTCCACCCGGGTGAGCCGATCCATCCGTTGATCCCGGCGCAGGGCCGCCCCGCCAGTGCGGGGGATATCGCCCTGGATCAATTCACTGGGCAGCTCGGAGAGGAACACCGAGGGCACCGCCGGCTCACGCATGCCGCCCCAGAGGCGCCGCTCGCTGGCATGGGAGAGGAACAGCCGCTCCTTGGCCCGGGTGACGCCCACATAGCAAAGGCGCCGCTCCTCCTCGAGGGCCGCCGGATCCTCCAACGAGCGATAGCTGGGGAACAGGCCCTGCTCGAGGCCCACCAAAAACACCACCGGAAACTCCAGGCCCTTGCTGGCGTGGAGGGTCATCAGGGTGACCCGGTTTTGTTCGGTGTCCTTGGAATCGGCATCGCTCGCCAAAGCAGCGGAGGCCAGGAAATCCTCGAGGGATCCCTCCTCGTTTTCCTCCTGGTATTGGAGGGCCGCATTCACCAGTTCGTTGAGGTTGCGGCGGCGGTCCTCCGCCTCATCGGTGCCATCGGCAATCAGCTCGGCCACATAGCCGCTCTGCTCCATCACCCGCTGCACCAGCTCCGAGGGCGCGGCCTCTTGGGAGCGGCGCTGGAGGTCGCTGATTAATTCGTGGAACTGCAGGAGCCCCTTGGCCGAACGGCCCCCCAAGGAGCGCACCGCCTCCGCATCGCTCACCACCTCCCAAAGGGGAATGCCGAGTTGGTTGGAGGCATCGGTGAGCCGCTCGATCGTGGTTTTACCGATGCCCCGCTTGGGCGTGTTCAGCACCCTCAGCAGGCTGACGGTGTCGGCCGGGTTCACCAACAACTTCAGGTAGGCGAGCACATCCTTGATCTCGCGGCGGTCGTAGAAGCGCAGGCCGCCCACCACGATGTAGGGGATGCCCCACCGCACCAGCGACTCCTCCATCGCCCGCGATTGGGCGTTGGTGCGATAGAGCACGGCCATATCCCCCCAGCCCAAATCCGGGTGGGCTGCCTCGAGCATGCGCATGCGGTGCACCACCGCCTCGGCCTCGGCGATTTCGTCGTCGCAGCGGGTGAGGGAGATCAGCTCGCCTTCGCCGCGGGTGGGGCGCAACACCTTGTCGATGCGCTCGGAGTTGTGGGCGATCAGGACGTTGGCCGCCTCCAGGATCGTGGCGGTGGAGCGGTAGTTCTCCTCCAGCTTCACCATGGTTTTGGTGGCCAGATCGGGGGCCCCATCGCCGAAGTCGTCCTGGAAGCCCATCAGGATCGTGAAATCGGCGGCGCGGAAGCTGTAGATGCTCTGGTCGGCGTCGCCCACCACGAAGACTGAGCGGTTGCCCCAGTCGCTGAACCCATCGGGATCGGCGCCATCGGTGACGAGCAGCTTGATCAGCTCGTACTGGGTGCGGTTGGTGTCTTGGTATTCATCCACCAGCACGTGGCGGAAACGGCGGTGCCAGTAAT
>CAIYSK010000200.1 GCA_903928835.1 uncultured cyanobacterium | reverse complement strand
CGGCTGATCTGCCACCCCCGCCACCGCGCACCGCATTGACCAACAAGCCCACCACGGCCATCAAAACCAAAAAGCCAAACAGGCCGCCACCGCCAAAGCCAAACATCGGGATCAGGAAGGGAAAGCCAATCCCCCCGCCCCCGTAGCCGCCCCGATAGCCCCCTCCATAACCGCCGCGATAGCCGCCGCCCCCACCCCCATAGCTGCGACCCATGGAGGGAGAGGAACGAAAGCTGCCGCCCCCAATGCGGCCGCCACTGGCCGCCCAACTGGGCTCAGGCCAAGCCACCAAAAGCGCCATGGTGAGCACTGGCACAGCCAACCAACTCAGGCAGCGATTCAAAAGCCGGCGGGAGGGGAGCGCCAAAGCGCCATTGCAAGTGGCCAAAATCTAGGAACCACCCCCCACGATGGTGACCACCTCAAGGCAATCGGATTCCACCACTGACTGATCCCCCCAGCTGCTGCGGGGCAAAATCTCGCCATTGAATTCCACCACCACCAGTTGCGGCCGAAAGCCACAGGCTTCGAGCACCTCTGGCAGGGTCAGCCCCGCGGCAATGAGGCGCACCTCGCCATTGAGCTGGATCGTGATCGAGGTCATGGGGCGATCGGCTCCATCAAGCGTCTTAAGAAAGCCTTTCCATCAAGCCTGGTGCCCCAGGGCCTCCAGCAGGGCCGTGGTGGCTGCTGCCGGATCGGCGGCATCCGTGATCGCCCGCACCACCGCCACCCGCTGGCCCCCCGCCTGACGGACGGCGTCCAGGTTGGCGCACTCCAAGCCACCAATGGCAAAGAAAGGAATCGGGCTTTCCGCCGCCGCTTGACGCACGTAGTCGAGGCCCACCGGTTCGCGGCCGGGCTTGGTGGGCGTGGCATTGACCGGGCCCACCCCCACGTAGTCGCAGCCATCCGCCACCGCTTGGCGCAACTGGGCGATGCCGTGGGTGCTGCGGCCAATCAACCGCTCGGGCCCCAGCAACTGGCGCGCCACCGCCGGAGGCAAATCGCCCTGGCCCGGGTGCACCCCATCGGCTTCCACGGCAAGGGCCAAATCGATCCTGTCATTAACGATGAACAGGGCCCCATGGCTGGCGCAGAGTTGGCGCAGCTGGCGGGCCTGCTGCAGCCGCTGGCTGTCATCGAGGGGCTCCCCCTCCTGCCCCCCAGGCGACCCTTCTTTTGCCCGGTATTGCACCAACCGCAGCCCAGCCCCCAGGGCCGCCGCCACCACGGCCTCGAGCCCTGGCACCGGGCTGCTCACCAAATAGAGGTGGCACTGGGCCAGGAGCTGGCGGCGCTGCTGGCCGCCCCTAGAAGCCTGAAGCAAATCCACCTCCAGGTCGTAGAGCCCGTAGCGCAGGGCGGCAGCTTCGCTGGCCAGCTCAGGATCGATGCTGCGGCCAAATTCCTCTAACACCCGCAAGGCTTCATGCACCCGGCCGGCATTGGCGCCCACAATCTGGGACGGGCTCAAGCGTTCCTGTTGGGCGGGATGGCCCATGCCCGCTGCAGGGTCGGTGGCGGTGTGGCGCGCCAGCTTGTAGTCATCGCGATGCAGGCGGCCCAAGCGCTGGCGCATGTCCTTAGTGCGGGCCACCAGATCGGCGCGATCTACCCCAAAGCGGGCCCAGTCTTCCAGCACCCGCAGCCCCTCGCGGGCGCGATCGAGGTTGGCGTCCAACAGCCGGGCCACGGCCAGTTGATCAGGGTTGGACGGATCGGCGGAACACATGGCGAAATGGCTTGGGCTGTTTAGGGTGGGGGCTGTGCGTAAGGCCGGTGGCCATGGACCAGGGCAGCCCGATGCTCGTACTGATTTCAGGGATTCTGCTGCTGGGGGGTATCGCCACCTTCATCGGCTGGGGCCTCACCCACGCCTATCCGGCCGCGTAGGCCCCACAGACTTGGCGGGCGGCCTCCGCATCGGCCCCAATCTGGGCGCTGAGGGCCTCGACGTTGGCAAAGGCGCACTGGGTGCGCAGGAGCTTGAGCGGCTCGATCCGCAGCTCCTGGCCCACCAGCTCCATCGAACGGTCCAACAGGTGGACTTCCACCGCAGACGGCGCCATCGGATCCACCGTGGGCTGGGGGCCCAGATTCATCACGGCAGGGAGCTGCGCTCCGCCCGCCACCGATGCCATAGCGGCATACACCCCTTCGAGGGGTAAAAACTTGCGACCATCCACCTGCAGATTGGCCGTCGGCCAGCCCAGCTTGCGGCCGAGGCCCCGGCCTCGCACCACGTTGCCGCTGAAGCGATAGGGGCGGTCGAGCAAGCGGCCCGCCTCCTGGAGGTCCCCACCAGCCAAGGCACGGCGGATCCTGCTGCTACTCACCCGCTCGGGGCCATCCCAAAGCATCGGCAGCACCTCCACCGCCAGGCCATGGCGCTGGCCCAAGGCGATCAGGGCTGCCGTATCGCCGCTGCGGCCCTTGCCAAAGCGAAAGTTTTCCCCCACCGCCACGATGCCTGCGGCCAGCTGGCCCACCAACACCTGCTCCACAAAGGCCTCTGGCGTGAGCGCCGCCAGGGCCGGATCAAAGGGCACTAGCACCAACTGCTCGATGCCCAAGGGTTCGAGCAGCTCGAGTTTTTCAGCCGGTAAATCCAGGCGCAGGCGAGTCTCCCCATGCAACACCTCCCGGGGATGGGGCCAGAAACTCGCCACGGTGGGCACCAAACCGGCAGCCCTGGCCGCAGCACCGGTGACGGCCGCAATCACCCGGCGGTGCCCCTGGTGCAGGCCATCAAAACTGCCCAGGGCAATGGCCGTGGGCCGCTGGGTGTCCTGGGGTGATCGCAGGGGTATCAACGCTACGGAACCCACAAGCAAGGGAGGCCAAATCGATCCTCCCATGGCAACTTTGGGTCACCCGATCCCGCCGCAATGGCCGACCGTCTCGACATCCAGCTGATTTCAGCGGCCCTAAGGCGCATGGGCTGGGTGCGGTTCTGGGCCCAGGTGGTGCTGGCGGTGGTGGTGATGGGGGTGCTGTTGTTCAGCAACATTGGCGGCCAAATCGCCGGCGGCACCAACCGGGCCCTCGGCCTAGCCCCGGGCCTGTCGCTCACCTCGCTGGCTTTCTTCGTATTGCTCTGGTGCCTCTGGCAGAGCTGGCTGATCATTCGCTGCGGCCGCGCCCTCAACAGCCCCACCCGGCCCAGCAAGGGGGAAACGGCTCGGCTAATCAAGCGGGGCCTGGTCGCCGACTTGGCGGGCCTGACCCTCGCAGCGGTGGGCTATCAATCCCTGGCGGGCAGCCTGTTCTTCCAGGCCTCCATGCAGGCCGGCTTTGCCTTTGGTGGCGCCATGACCACCCCCGGCGGCCGCATCACCAATTACCCGATCACCTCACTCGAGATGCTCTCGGTGCTGAGCAACACCCAGGTGCTGTTTGCCCACCTGATTGGCCTGTGGTTGAGCATCTGGATGCTGCAACGGATTTACCGATCTGCTTGATCTCTTGAGGGCTAGAGCTCAGGCAGGTTGCGGGTGGCCCCACGCCAGAAGATGTCGGGCTGCAAGGGGGTGAGCGCCACCCCTCCTGCGTGCACGTGGGCCACATCCGTGGGCCACTCAGCGGGGCCAGAGACCTCCGCCTCCAGGTCGTTGGCCACCTCACCGGCCAGCCAGTAATAGGTGCGGCCGCGGGGATCCACCCGCTGGTCGAATTGGTCGGTGTAGCGCCGCACCGCATTGCGACACCAGCGCAAAGGGCCCATCGCCTCCAGGGGCCGGGGCGGCACGTTGAGGTTGAGGAGCATGCCCTCGGGCCAGCCCTCCTGAAGCATCCGCTCCGCCACATCGAGGGCGAGCTGGGCAGCCGGCCCAAACTGACGCCATTGGAAGTCGGCGCTGCTCACAGCCAGGGCCTTGAGGCCTTCGATGGTGCCCTCCATCGCCGCTGACACGGTGCCGGAATAGAGCACATCGGTGCCGAGGTTGGGGCCGTGGTTAATGCCGGAGAGCACCAGATCGGGCCACTCATCCAAGAGCGAAAACAGGGCGAGCTTGACGCAGTCACTAGGGGTGCCACTGCAGGCCCAGGCCCGCACCCCATCGTCGAACAGCTCATCGGCCCGCTCCGCCCGGATGGGGGCGTGCAGGGTGAGGCCATGGCCTGTGGCGGAACGTTCTTGGTCGGGGCAAACCACACTCACCTGATGGCCGCGGGCTAAGGCCCCATTGGCGAGGGTGCGAATGCCATCCGCAAAGACGCCATCGTCGTTGCTGATCAGGATCTTGAGCGGTGCCATTGCGAGAAGCCTGGTGAACCGGGTCGCCTCCTTACAGTCTCAGATCTCCCAGCCCCAACCGTGAGCGCCACCGTGTCCCTCCAGCAGCTCACCGACCAGCTCGAGCACCTGGAAGCGGAGGCCGCCCAAGCGATCGCCGCGGCCGCCACCGCCACGGAATTGGAAGAATTGCGGGTGGGGCTACTGGGCAAAAAGGGCAAACTCTCCGGCGTGCTCGGGGCCATGGGCAAGCTTCCCGGCGACGAGCGCCCCCTGGTGGGCCAGCGCGCCAACGTGCTCAAAGAGCAGGTGCAAACCCTGATGGCGGATCGACTGGCCGCGGTCAAAGGGGCCGCCATGGCCAAGCGCATCGCCGCCGAAACCCTGGATGTCACAGCCCCCGCCAGCTTCACGCCACCGGGCCATCGCCATCCCCTGGTCAGCACCACCGAAGAGATCGTCGACATCTTTTCCGGCCTGGGATACCGGGTGTCCGAAGGGCCCGAGATCGAAACCGACTACTACAACTTCAGCGCCCTCAACATCCCCGAGCACCATCCAGCCCGGGATATGCAAGACACCTTTTACCTGGGGGATGGCCGGCTGCTCCGCACCCACACCTCCCCGGTGCAAATTCGCTATCTGGAAACCAACCCCCCGCCCGTGCGGGTGATAGCCCCGGGCCGGGTCTACCGCCGCGATGCGGTGGATGCCACCCACTCACCGGTGTTCCACCAGGTGGAAGTGCTAGCGATCGATGAGGGTCTTGATTTCACCCACCTGCGCGGCACGGTGACCACCTTCCTGCAGCGCTTCTTTGGCGATCTGCCGGTGCGCTTTCGCGCCAGCTATTTCCCCTTCACCGAGCCCTCGGCTGAGGTGGACGTGCAATGGCGTGGCCGCTGGCTGGAAGTGATGGGTTGCGGCATGGTCGATCCCGCCGTGCTCACCGGCATGGGCCTGGATCCGGAACGGTGGAGTGGCTTTGCCGCGGGCCTTGGGGTGGAGCGTTTCTGCATGGTGCGCCACGGGATCGACGACATCCGCCGCCTGTACACCAGCGATCAGCGCTTCCTTGAGCAGTTCTAGGCCGCCAGGCCCCATAAACTCGACCAGCCTCCGCCACCGATCGGTGCCCCGCGTCGGACTGATCGTCAATGACGGCAAGGATGTGGCCCTCGCCACGGCCGATGCCATCGAAGCCCGCTTCAACAAGGCGGGCCATGAGGTGGTGCGCGTCAGCAGTGCCGGCGGGATGGTGGGCTTTGCCAACCCCGACCAGCACCTGCGCGCCCACGGCCATGCAGCCTGCGTGCCCACCAGCTTCGGGGCCGACATGTCCCTGGCCGTGGTGCTGGGCGGCGATGGCACGGTGCTCTCGGCGGCCCGCCAAACCGCGCCAATTGGCGTACCCATTCTCACGATCAATACCGGCCACCTGGGTTTTCTGGCCGAGGCCTACCTGAACGACTTGGACCAGGCCCTGGATCAAATCCTGGCCGGTGACTGGACCGTGGAAGAGCGCACGATGTTGATCGTGAGCGTGATGCGGGGCG
>CAIYSK010000199.1 GCA_903928835.1 uncultured cyanobacterium | reverse complement strand
GGCACGGCGGCCACCTGCGACGACTTCCTGCAGGCCATGGAGGATGCCTCCAGCGCTGCAGCCATCGCCAACGGGCCCGATGCCGGCCCTGGCCAGGCCCCTTTCGCGTTTGCCCAGTTCCGCCGCTGGTATCACCAGGCCGGCACCCCTCGCCTTGAGATTGAGCGCCACTGGGATGGGGAGGCCGGCAGCCTGCGGCTAACGGTTCGCCAGCACACTCCGCCCACCCCGGGCCAGGTCGATAAGCAACCGCTCGTAATCCCCCTGGTGCTGGGCCTGGTGGGCCAGGCGGGCCAGCCCCTGCCGGTCCACCTCGCCGGCGAAACCGCCCCCCAGGCCGCCGCCAGCCAGCTCGATCCGGCCTGGGGCCAGGCCTCCCGCCTGCTGGTGATCGACCAGGCCGAACAGACGTTCCAACTCGACGGGCTGGAGCCCCACAGCCACCCGCCGGCCCTGTCGGTGTTGCGGGGCTTCTCGGCGCCGGTGCGGCTCAGCCTGGAGCGGCCCCTGGCCGAACTGCTGCACCTGCTCGCCTGTGACAGCGACCCCTTTGCCCGCTGGGACGCCGGCCAGAGCCTGCTGCGCCAGGCGGTGCTGGAGCGGGCGGCGGGGGCCGTGAACGACGAGTTGGAGGAGGGCCTAGTGGCCGCCTTCGAGCAGATCCTGGCCGATGGCACCCTGTGCGATGCCAACCGATCCATGCTCCTGGCCCTGCCCGGCCTGGCCGAACTGGAGGATGCCGTTGCGGAGCCCGATCCGCCGGCCCTCCATGGCGCCCTGCTGGCGTTGCAGGCCCGCTTCGGAACCGCGCTGGCCGGTCCCCTGCAGCGCAGCCTCGAGCGCTGCCGCCCCCAATGGGAGCTGGCCTGGCCGGCCGGCAGCGGCGATCGCCAGCTCACGGCCACGGCCTGGAGCTGGCGCGCGGCCGCCGGCGATGGCGCCATCCGCCAAGAGGCGGCAGCGGCCGTGGCAGGGCCTTCGATGACCCTGGCCCGCGCCGGCCTGCGGGCTCTCCAGAACCAAGACAGCCCCGAGCGTCAGCAGGCCATCGACGCCTTTTATCAGCGCTGGCAGGAGCGGCCGGTGATCCTCGATGCCTGGTTTGCCCTGGAGGCCTCAGCCCCCTTCGCCGACGGCCTAGCCCGGGTCGAGGGCCTGCTGGCCCATCCCCGCTTTGATCCGGCCGCCCCCAATTCCCTGCGGGCCGTGCTGGGCGGCCTGGCGGGCAATGCGCCGGTGTTCCATGCCATCGATGGCTCGGGCTATCGCTTCCTGGCCGGCCAGATCAAAGAGCTCGATGGCCGCAATCCGATCACGGCCTCGCGCCTGGCCAAGGTGTTTAGCCGCTGGCAGAGCTATGGCAGCGAACGCCGCGCCCGCATGGCCGAAGCCCTTGAGCAGCTGGCCGCTTGCGAGCTGTCCACCAATACCCGCGAAGTGGTGGGGCAGTGCTTGGGGTAGGGGTTACGCGGAGTGGGAAATCGATAGAGCTCTTGCAACGCCATGAAGGGGTTGGGGAAAGCATCTGGGGAGATTGATTACGGCGTAGGGATGTAACTTTCCGATTTTGACCCTGCCGGACAGGCGTGATCTGGGCACTGTCCCTGCGCATGATTTGGCTGTCCTCAGCCAAGCGGAGCTCAGAGATCTCTCTCGTCAGCACAAGCTCAAAGTTTGGCCGAAGCCGGGGCGCGATCTTCTGATCGACGTCGCTTCGTTGCTGTTTTGCTGAGGCCAGGTGAGGTGCACCATCCCTTGGTACAGCCGCCAGCCTCCCTCGCGGCTGCTCCCCTTTGGCTGGGTGAGCTGCCTAGGGTTGGGCCACCACCAGCTCTACGGTTCCATGCAATCTTCGTCCGGTTCTAGTCCCTTTGGTGGCCAAACCAGTTGGTTGCAGTTGGCGGGCATCGGCCTGGTGCTGGGCTTGATCCTGATCAGCCAGGCGATTTTCATCGTGCCCGCCGGCACCGTGGCCGTGGTGACCACCCTGGGCAAGGTGACCGGTTCCCCGCGCCTACCCGGACCCAATTTCAAGACGCCCTTGGTGCAGGCAACCTCTTTATTTGACGTGCGAACCCAGGTGAAGCCGGAGCAATTTTCCACCCTCACCAAGGATCTGCAGGTGATTCAAGCCACCGCCACGGTGAAGTACGCCATGAAGCCTGAGGAGGCCGGCCGGGTCTATGAAACGATCGCCACCGACGACCAGCAGATCTATCCCCGGGTGATCCAACCCTCCCTGCTGAAGGCCTTGAAATCGGTTTTTTCCCAGTATGAGTTGATCACGATTGCCACCGAGTGGAACTCTATTTCTGAGCAGGTGCAAGACAAGGTGGCTGAAGAACTGCAGAAATTTGGCTATGTCACCGTGCAGGGTTTAGATCTCACCGGTTTGCAGATTGCCGAGGAGTATCGCTCCGCCATCGAGCAGAAGCAAATCGCCGAACAGCAACTCCTGCGGGCCCAAACGGAAGTTCTGATTGCCGAGCAGGAGGCCAAGCGCTATCAAACCCTCAATTCCAGCCTGGATAACCAGGTGCTTTACAAGCTCTTCCTCGATAAGTGGGATGGCCAAACCTCCGTGGTGCCAGCGTTGCCTGGTACGGGCGCTGGCTCAATGAGCCCGGTGATTGTGAACGGACGTTGATGGATTGGGGCATCCCTTGGGGTGCCCTTCCGGTGGTGGGGGGCTGCGGGTTGGGGATGCTCAAGTATTGGCAGGCTTCGCCCTTCAGCGCGGCAAACCCGGCAACTCCCCGGGCCCAATCACCGATCCCCCCAGGCCGTTGATCTGCCGGAAGCCTGCGCGGCGCAGCTGGGGGCCTTCGGGACCCGAGTATTGGCCCCACAGCCCTTCCCAGTAGAAAAAGATCACGCCCATGTCCCGTTCTTTCACCTGTTGCACCTTGTCGCGCAGCATCGGCAGGGAGGTGGTGCGGCCGCCGAAGCCGGCTAGGACGCCGATCTCCACCGGGATGCCCCAGGTGCGGGCCTTACGCAAGGCGGGCTGGTCGAGATCTTTAATAAAGCCGGGCAGGGAATAGGCGTAGTTCTGCACCACCAGCTCTTCGATTTGGCCGCCGAGGGCCCAGATCTCCCAGTCCTGGAGCCAGTTGTTGTAGGCAAAGCGAAAGGGGCCCGGCGAGAGGCTCACATACACCCGGCCCTTGCCGGCCTGTTTGAGGCTTTCGCGCAATTCACCCAG
>CAIYSK010000198.1 GCA_903928835.1 uncultured cyanobacterium | reverse complement strand
CGGCCTTCCAGCGTTCCCAAGCTGGAGAGCACGAACATGGCCTGCTCGAGCAAGGGGGATCCCACCGAACCATTGGCGACCTGGGTGAGGCTCAGGGGCACTGGCTGATTGAGCAGGGAGAGGAGCTCCCTGCCCACAGCTCCTCCGCTGGCCCGATCCAATTCGGCGAGATCGCTCGTGCCGGTTCGCAGAGCCCTGGAGTCCCTTAATTCAGCCACTCGCACCGTGAAATCGGTGTCGAGCATGGGAATCTTGATCAGAATCTCCTCAAGGGCCCGCGCAGCGGGCATCGCCATCAGAGGGGAGAGCAGGGCCCCCAGCAGCAAGCCCTGCCAAACCCTCCACATCAGCGACAACCCTGCACCGAGATGCGATAGCTGAAGCCCAGGGCATTGGGATCACTGCTGGCACCCACCTTGAAGTTCATCTGGGTGGCCTGCTTACCCGGCACCGCCGCAAAGGGACCAAACATCTTCCCCGTTCCCATTGGGGGGTTCATCGAGGTGTTGATCACCTGGAGGTTGGAGCCATCGCTGAACTTCATGAAGCCCTCCACCGGGTATTGGGCGTTGGGATCAGAGGAATTGGCTGTAAAGAAGAACTTGTAGCTGGTGTAGGGCTGGGTCACGAAAAAGTCGGTGTTCCAATTGGTGTTACCGAGCAACTTGCCGCGCCCCACCGACTTACTCACAATCGTGCTCACCCCATTGCCGCCCACCGGCTGGAGGAAGGTACAAACAGGAGCGGCCTGTACTCCAGATGCCAGGACAACGGCAAGACCACCCGCTACGGAAGCAGCGATTAGGGGTCCACCAAACAAGGCACGAAAGCTTTTCATTTTGATCCTGGGTTATCCATGGAGTCCAAGGAAGCTACCAGCCCCATGACAGGCCGCAACACCACTTGTGGTCCGCCTAGGTAGAACCAAAGGCCACCTGGCACGCGGCATTGAGGAGTTCAGCTTGGCCGGCCGTCTTCGGCTCCTCTCCATTGATCGTGCCGGCGTTGCAATCGGCGCTGAGTTGGTAGTCGTTGCCGTCAGCTTGCACAACAAAACTGACGGAGGATTGGCCGATGGGCTGGATGGAGCCGTAGTAAAGCGAGTAATTGCTGTTGGGAACAATGATGGTGGTGTCGTTATCAGCGATTGCATCATTGACCGCGTTATTGATGATGGCGGCTGTGGCGAGGGTGCCCACGCCCCAGAGCGCTGCCCGCGCTCCCCACCATCCCCACGCAGGGGTTGACCAACCGCCATACCAGCCATAGTTCCAGGGGCGAGCAACACCCCAGCCCGGCCTTGCCCAGCCTGGACGAATGGCCACAGTGTTGATATTGACCTGACGATTCCAGTTGCGGTTGACATCGCGGTTGACGTTGCGAGTGCCGTTGATATTTGCGTTGCGATTCCCGTTGGGGGTTCGATTGAGGGTGCCCCCCCCTCCAATGGCCCCCTGATTCGGGCGATCCAAATTGGGGCGATTGGCCCGATCAAGGGAAGGCCCCGTACTCGCCCCAGGCTTGACCTGACTGCTCCAGCCGCCGCTGGGGCGCGTCGAGCCGCGGTTGAGACCAGCGCCAGCCCCACCGAACCCGTTGTTGGCCCGGCTGCCGCTGCGCTGTCCACCACCAGCCCTGCCACCCCCGCGGGCAACCAGGGAGTCGGCCGGAGAGAGAACAGCAAACGGCGCCTCTGGGTTGGATTGCCTACTGGCCAGGGCAGAGCCAGCCGGGACGGCCATCAACGCCGCCAATGCCATTCCGAAGGCAGCACGGGCATCCTTCACGGGGCCACCCTCTTGCAGCCATCGTCGTAACAACTCAGGTTGATCCGGCCGTCCTTGCCGAAGAACACCTGCACCAGATCGCGGCCGGCCATCGCCTCGGGGCGATCCTCCTCAACACTGTTGAGGTAGTTGGGGTTGACCACGCAGAGATCACGGCCGTTGAAACACACCGTGTTTCGGGAGAAACGGGCGGCCGCAGACGTGAGCGACTGCCACCCCTTGGTCTTGGCATCCCACCGCTGCATCCGCACCGGCTGGTCGCTGATGCGAATGGTTTCGGTCGTGCTGCCAATGGTTTGGCGATACAGGGTGGCGCCTTTTTCGTTGATGGCCTCCACCAGGCAAGGCTGGGGACTCCCTGCGCCCAAACTGCATTGGGTGTTGAGCTTGTAGAGCACCTCGGCCTTTGCCACCAGGGGCGTGCCAAGCAGGCTCGCCGCCAGCAAAGCCAGGAGCCCACGGCTACAGGATGGGATCGAGACGGGAGTCATAGGGGAGGGAAAGGCCCTGGTCTGGTGGCGAGCCAAATCGTTGATCCATCCTGAGTAGCTCGCGATTTGGTGTCTGGAGGCTGTGGTTTTTCTCTATGAAGTGCCCTCCAGCTAGGGCAACCCCGTTTCGTAGGCCAATCCAGCACGGGCCAGGTTCCAACGATGCAAGGCTGCAGCTTCCGCCGAGCGGGCCGCCTGCAGGTTGCGTTGGGCAATGAGGCATTCGGTGATCGGCGCAATTCCCGCGCGATAGCGCAGCAGGGCATCCGCCACGGCCACGGTGCCGGCGCGGACTGCAGCTGCTGCTGCCTCGATCTGGAGTCCGGAGGCCCCATGAATCGCAAACCAGGTCTGCACGCTTTGGGTGATGGCTTGCTTCGCCACTTCAATGGCCACAGCGCTTTGCTCCACCCGCCGCTGGGCCAGTGCCGTTGATTGCTGGCTCACCCCCCCATCGAACAAGGGTTGACGCACGTTGATCAGGGCTCCCACGTCGTAAAAGGTGCCCGACAACGAACTGCTGGCTCCTTCGCCCTGCACGTTGAGCCTGTCGCCGTTGAAGCCACCGCCCAGCATGAGCCCAACACTGGGAAGCAGGCTGGAGCGGGCCAGGCGCACGGAGGCGAGCTGGGCCTGACGCTGGTAGTCGAGAGCTTCAAGACTGGGCCTCTGCTGGAGGGAGTGGTCGAGGGTGGCGCCAAGACTGAGCGGCCAGGCCTTCGTGCGCTGCAAAGGATCACTGAGGCTGAGCTGCTGGTTGGCAGGTTCGTTCAACACCCGCGCCAAGCCGCTGAGGGCGATCTGCCGTTGGGCCAGGGCATCGGCAAGGCCAGCTCGATCGGTTTGCAACAGGGCTTCAGCCTGGGATGTATCAATGCGGGCGGCCAATCCGACGCGCCTAATGGCTCGGGCATTGGCCAACAAGGTGCCTGAGAGATTCAACGATTGTTGCCAAACCGGGATCAGCGCATCCGCAAGTTGGGCATTGAGGTAGGCACTTTCGATATCAAATCGGGTGCGCCGTTGCTGTTCACTCAACGATGATTGCGATGCAGCCAGGCTGGCCTGGGCTGCTTGTTTCAGCGGACCCCGGCCAAAATCAAGCAGGGGATAGTTGATGGCCAGCCCCACATTGGCGAAGCTGTTCTGCAAATTGGCATAGCCATTGGTCTTCAAACTGAGGTTGATATCACCAATCGTGGGAACATTGGAAATAAAGCCGATACTGCTACCAACCTGGGCATAGGTTCCCAAGGCAACAAGATCCAACTTTGGCAGGAAGCGGGTCTTGGCCAGACCCAGTAATGCCCTGTTCTCCTCAACATCCAATTGACTGGATTGGAGGGGGAGAGAGTTGTTCAATCCCCGTTTCAGCGCCTCATTCAGGCTCAGGCGCAGGGGCGCCCCAGCAATGGGTTGTACGGCCTGTGCCGCTGCACCCACCCCGGCCGACGACAAGCAGAACGTCAAGCCCAAGGCACTTAACCAGTGACTTCGGCCCCAGCTCAACGGTTTTGCTAGATCAGTGCGGGTATCCTAATGCCACTGTTTTTCCGTTTCGTGGAGCTGGCGCCTCGCCTCATGCCCATGGCTTTGGTGAGCTGCCTGTCAGCTGCCTGGGCCATTTACCCCGGGGTGGCAGTGAAGGTGGAAGGCAGTGCCGTTTTCCTGCAGCCCGATAGTCGGGTGGGTGTCTACGCCCGCTCGGCCGGCCAGGTGCAAGCGGTGCTCACCCAGGTGGGACAAGGGGTCCGCCAGGGTGACGTGCTCCTCACCCTGGATCGCGTCGACCAGGCCTCACCAGGCAAAGGGTTTGTCGCCGCCAACCCCGATGCCTTGGGGCGGCAGGCCAAGGCCATCACCCGCCAAGAGGAGGCCCTGCGTTCGCAAATTGGTGCGATTCAAACCACCAACCAGCCTGTTTTTCAACAACTGAAGGCCCTGGAAACGCTGCGCAAGCAGGAGGTCATTCCCCGCTACAGCCCCCTCTGGGTCAGCGCCCAAGATCTTTACCTCCGCAATCAAAGTCAGGTCAAAGCCTTGGAAGGACAACTGGCTGCCCTGGATGCATCCAGGGCAGAATTGGAAGCCCAACAGCTCGGCCAAGAGGTGGTTGCGCCGCGTAGTGGACGCCTGTTAAGCCTCTCGGTGGCCCCTGGCCAGGCCCTCATCCCAGGCCAGCGGGTGGGGACCATTGGGCCCGGACCAACCGCCCAGAAGGGTTTACGCAAGGCCGTGGCCCTGTTTGGGGATGCTGATGCCACCAGGCTTCGCGTGGGCCAACGCCTGCAGCTGGACCCCCTATTGCAGACCCGCGATCGCTATGGCGGCAGCGCCCAGCGCTATGGCGTGGTTGAGGGCCGGATTGCCGCGATCACCCCCGCCAGCGCAGATCCATCGGAGGTGAGCCGGGTGGTGGGCGATCCGGATTTAGCCATGAATTTGATCACCCGCAGCCGCCAAGCTGCTTTTGGGGAGGGCGGCGACCCGTTAGCCACCGCTGGCGACAAAATCACCACCCCAGTGGTCATCGTGACCGTGGTTTTAGAACCCGCTTCAACTCCCAGTGGCTTGACTTGGAGCGGTGGGCCTGGGCCCAACCTGGCCCTCGAGAATGGAACGCCGGCCAAGGCCCAGGTGACCGTTGAGCGCCGCTCCCTGGTGAGTTTTGTGATGCCGTTCTTACGGTGGATTGGCGGTGCTGAGCGATGAAGAGCAAACCTTTGGCCCCTCAACGCTCGCTTTGGTTGCGCCCCTGGCGCCAGCCAGCACCATGGACGGCCCTCGTGCTCCTTGGGATCGCCAGCGTGAGCAGGCCCCCACGGCTTTGGTTCTGGGTGGCCTTGCTCGTTGTGGTTCTCCTGGTGGGCTGGATCCAAGCCCTAAAGCGGCCCGATTCCTGATGCTGCGCGGCGCGCTGGTGATTGGCTTGGCAGCGGCTTTCACCACCGCTGCGGCGCTGGGTCTTGGCCTGTCTGGAAGTGCCGTGGCCTTTGGGGCCGTGATTGCCGCCTTGGTGGTGCGTCCCGATTTCAGCCGCTGGCCTGCAGCGATCTACCCGGTTTTGCTGGGGATCGTCGCCCTTGGCCTGGCCATCGGCACCTGCCTTGGCCGGGCCTTGGCATCCGTTCCCCAGGTGTTTGTCTTTGGCTTGGTCGCCGCCTTGATGCAAATGCTCACCTTGCTGCTGCCGTCAAAGTTGCGCTTACTGAGTGGCTCGCTTGCTGTCGTTGGCGTTTTGCCGTTGCTGAGTTCGAACCCCAGCTGGAGCTCCGCCAGAGACGAACTCCTGGCCATAGCCCTTGGCCTAGCGATTGGCACGGCCGTGCAGGTTCTCTTTACCCCGACCACCCCCAGCCTGGCCAAACCGTCGTCTTCAACCACTCCGACTGGGGAAGGCCAGGGGGCTGACAAAGGAACCCAACCAGCCGAGCACACCTTGGGGATCAACGTGATGGCTGGCTTGCGCTCTCCGTTCTTCTGGCGCAAGTTGATCTGTGCCAGCCTTGCCCTCGCCATTGGCAAAGGCCTGGGAGCTGTGGAGCCGAAGTATCTCTACTTCGGAGTGGTGCTATTGCTAAATGACAGCATTGGCGACACCCTTTTCAGAGTGCGTGATCGCATGGTTGGGGTGAGCCTGGGCATCCTGATGCCCCTGCTGGTGTTCAACACAATTGGAGGCGGAAGTTTCTCCAATGGCTTGGTCATGGGAGGCACGGCAGCGCTTGTCATCGCCCTGAACCAACTCCCCTATCTGAGCACGGCTTTGATTTCCAGTGGGGTGGCCTTCATTGGCTATGGCCCCCTCGTTGACTGGTATATCCCGAATCGATGGATTGATTATGCGATGGGCTGTGCTCTCGCGGTGGTGATAGCCATTGTGATTTTTCCCAGTTCATCCCTGAAGCGATACAACGAGCTCAAAGCCCTGCCTGATACAACTCCAAAGCAACTACTCGAGCTCCTACCAGGAGCAAGGGAAGAGGCTTTACTCTTGGGCCTCCAACCCCCTAGCGCCGCGGGGAACAGCTGAGCGGGAAACACATGAACTTGAAACAGATAAGCTGGAAACAGATAAGCTGGAAACAGATAAGGTGGAAGCCCATGAGCTGGAAACAGTTGAGGTGGCCCCTATTGGCCGGCATAGCTGCAGCGGCTGGGATCGCATTAAGCAGCTATCGAGCG
>CAIYSK010000197.1 GCA_903928835.1 uncultured cyanobacterium | reverse complement strand
GAGGTGGAGGCCCAGTTGCGCAGAGCTTGCTTGCCCGTAGGGCCCCAGGGCCTGCAGGTGGGCGCCCTGAACGACCGGTATCTGGAGGTCTGGGGTCGCCTTTAGGTTGGCCCCATGACCACGAGTTCCCTGAGTAGTACTACCCCAGAGCTGGCCGAGTTGGCCGCCGCCGTGGGCCGGCGTCGCAATTTTGCGATTATTTCCCACCCAGACGCCGGTAAAACCACCCTTACCGAAAAACTTCTGCTTTACGGGGGTGCGATCCAGCAGGCCGGTGCCGTCAAAGCCAAGGGGGAGCAGCGCAAGGTGACTTCCGACTGGATGGAGCTCGAGAAGCAGCGCGGGATCTCCATCACCTCCACGGTGTTGCAGTTCGATTACGCCGGCAGCACGATCAACCTGCTGGATACCCCTGGTCACCAGGACTTCTCGGAAGACACCTACCGCACCCTGGCCGCCGCCGATAACGCGGTGATGCTCGAGGACGCCGCCAAGGGCCTCGAACCCCAAACCCGCAAATTGTTTGAGGTGTGTCGGATGCGGCGCATCCCGATCTTCACCTTCATCAACAAGATGGACCGCCCGGGGCGGGAGCCCCTCGAGCTGCTCGATGAAATTGAGCAGGAGCTGGGTTTGGCCTGTTGGCCGGTGAATTGGCCGATTGGCAGCGGCGACCGGTTCCGCGGGGTGATCGATCGTCGCAGCAAGCAGGTGGTGCTGTTTGAGCGGGCCGAGCGGGGCAAGCAGAGCAACGAAAGGCGGTTGGATTCCACCGATCCCGAACTGGCCACCTTGGTGGAACCGGAACTGTTGGCTGCGGCCCTGGAGGAACTGGAGTTGCTTGATGGCGCCGGTGCCGACCTCGACCTGGAGTCGGTGCATGCCGGCGAACTCAGCCCGGTGTTCTTTGGTTCGGCCATGACCAACTTCGGGGTGCGTCCGTTTTTGGATGCCTTTTTGGAACTGGCCCAGAAGCCCACGGCCCGGCAATCGGCGGCGGGGGAGGTAGATCCCTTGAGCCCCGATTTCACTGGGTTTGTGTTCAAGTTGCAGGCCAACATGGATCCCCGCCACCGCGACCGGGTGGCCTTTGTGCGGGTCTGTAGCGGCAAATTCGAAAAGGACATGGCCGTGCGCCATGCCCGCAGCGGCAAAACAATTCGACTCTCCCGGCCCCAGAAGTTATTTGGCCAGGACCGAGAAGTGGTGGACGAGGCTTTCCCGGGTGACGTGATTGGCCTCAACAATCCCGGCATGTTTGCCATTGGCGACACCTTGTATGTGGGCTCCAAGGTGGAATACGAGGGCATTCCTTGCTTCAGTCCGGAAATCTTTTCCTGGTTGCGTAATCCCAACCCCTCGGCGTTTAAAAGCTTCCGCAAGGGTGTGAACGAATTGCGGGAAGAGGGGGCCGTGCAGGTGCTCTATGACACCGACCAGAGCAAGCGCGATCCAATCCTGGCGGCCGTTGGGAAACTGCAGTTGGAAGTGGTGCAATACCGTTTAGAGCATGAATACGGGGTTCAAACCCGTATTGAACCCCTGGGTTTCAGCGTCGCCCGCTGGGTAAGCGGTGGCTGGCCAGCCCTTGAGAAAGTGGGGCGCATTTTGAATTGCAAAACCGTGCGGGATGCCTGGGATCGGCCGG
>CAIYSK010000196.1 GCA_903928835.1 uncultured cyanobacterium | reverse complement strand
CTCTGGTCCCCATGGCATCTGCTCGATCTGGCAGAGGGCGCTGACGGGTGCGATGGCAGCGGTGCAGCGGTGCTCTCTTTGGCAAGGGAGGTGCCGTTGAGGCTCACACCTAACGCCTGCAGCCAGAAGTGAGAAAACCCCTGCCAGAACAGGAGTTTAGGCATGCCAGGACCCAGATTTGAACTGGGGACACGGCGATTTTCAATCGCCTGCTCTACCAACTGAGCTATCCCGGCCCGTCGCCGGAGCGACCTGCGGATCTTAAATCACCGACCCTTTGGCCCTTGACTTGGGGTGCGGGCCAGGCAGCAGGCACCAACCACCCGCCAGCCCTGCTCCCGCAAGATGTCTGCCGCTCCGCAGAGGGTTGCACCCGTGGTGAGGATGTCGTCGACGATGAGTACCGGTTGGCGTGGTCCCCGTTGCGCTCTGTCAGGGGTCTGGCAGGCAAAGGCTCCGGCTTGATTCGCCCAGCGCAGTTGGCGCCCCAGGTGGTGCTGGCCGAGGACCGGCCGGCTGCGCTGTAACAACGTTCCACACCCCCATCCCAAGCGTTGGCTCAGCTGCCGGGTGATCAAGGTGGGCAAGGGATTGGCCCGGCTTTTCCAGCTGGGTATGGGCACGAGCAAGGGCGGCCTCGCCAGGGTGGCTAGGTCGCTGCTGAGGCGGCTGACAAGGCCTGGTAGTGCGGCGTCGAGGAGCGTGTCCAGCCCAGCCTCCCAGTCGGGGCCCGGAGCCAGCTGCCGCAGGCGCAACAGCTCCCTGCGCAGGCTTCCGGCGTAACTGGCGGCGGCCCACCAGGCCAGGGGGTGGCTGCCACCAAGGCCGGTGGCTGGTAAGCACAGCCTTGTTGCCAGGGGCAGCCGAGCCGCCAGGGAGTGGGCCTGGGGCTGCGCAGGAGTGGCCGGTGGAGGAGTGGCAACCCACTCGAGCGGAAGCCAGGCTTGCAACAGGCTGGCAATCGGATTGGTTTGGATGCTGGTCTTGGGTGGCACGGCACCTTTGGCTTCGGCAGATTCAGGGTTCCCACTCCCGCTGCAGCCAACTTGCTTCAGCCAATTCGCTGCTGCCAGCTACTTGGGCATGGCGCGCAGCATCGCCACCAGGGTGCGGTGGGCATCGTCGCTGTCGCTGAGGGTGTGGTCAAACGCCACCTGCACCGAGACGCCATCCACCTCCAGGGTCATGGCGTCCGGGGCCACCGCCACCATCCGGGCCGCCTCGGCCCCTTGGATAGCGCCGTAATGGCGGGCATAGGCCAGCACCGCTTCGGTGTGGTCGTCGTTCATGTGTTTGCAGATCCGATCGCTGACTTCAGGGGTGAGGGGGTCGGCGGCCATGGGAAATGGGACGAAGCTGGGGAGATTCTGCTCTTAGCTGGCGCCAAAGCGTTGCCAGAGCAACAGGCCCAGGCGAATCCCACTGAAACCCACGTAGCCCGCGAGCACCACAAACAGGCCCATTGAAATCACCGTGCGCAGGCGCTCATTCATGGACTTGAGGCAGAAAAGATGGGGCCATCTTGGCGAGCGGCCAGTTTGGCCATGCCCAAGGCCGCCGTGCAGTGGGGGCGGTTGAGCACGGGAATGCCCAGGGCCCTCTCCCGTAGGGCCCGCCATTGGGGATTGCGGGCGCCGCCTCCGAGGCTGATCACCCGATGCACAGGGGGAGCACCCAGGGCCTGAAGTGTGGCCCATCCCGCCACTTCCAGCGCCGTGAGCCCCTCGAGCAGGGCCTGCAGATAGCGGGCGTCGCTGATGGGCCTGGGTCCCAGCACGGGTTGGAGTTGGGGATCGTCCACGGGGAAGCGCTCCCCTGGGGCGCTCAGGGGGCGCAGCTGCAGGCCGGTGGCTTGGTTGGGGTTGATTTGGCGGCTGAGCTCCGTGATTTGGCTGTCACTGAAGAAACGGCGCAGGATCCCAGCGCCCCCATTGGAGGCACCCCCCACGAGCCATTGGCCGGCTACCCGGTGGCAGCTGATCCCCGGGCCCTGAATCGGCATGGGGCTGAACTGCTTGAGCACCAAGGTGGTGCCAAGTACCGCGATTCCGTCTCCGGCGCCCGGGGATGCGGCCAGAACCCCGGCGTTGGCGTCGGTGCTGCCTGCGACCACTTGGCAGCTTGGACTGAGGCCCAGGGCCTCGGCGCTGGTCGGGGCGATCGGGCCAAGCCGGCAGCCGCTGGGGCAGATCTCAGGCAGGCCAGTGCTCCAGGCTTGGGAGGCGATGCTGCCGGCCCAGCGTTGCCCTTGCAGATCCCAGCCCAGCCGCAGGTTGTTGCCCTCTTCTCCCCATCGCCAATCTCCCAGGAGCCATCCCATCATCCAATCGGCTTGATGGCGCAGCAGCCAAGGTCCACCGAGCCCCAGGTGTTGGGCCGTGTCAAGCAGCCGCAGGGCCCGCGCCAGGCTGCCGCTGGCGCTAGCTGCGGGGCTGGCCTCACCGGCCATGGCACCAGCTTGGGCCTGGTGTTCGGGGCAGGCGTGGCTGTAGGCCAGGGCTAGGCCAAGGTCGCCGGTGGCCAGCTCACCATGGGGCCTGCACAGCACCAGGGTGCCCGAGGTGCCATCGATGGCGAGCGCGCCGATGGACGCTCGAATGGTTGGGGGAAGTTGCTGGCAAAGGGCAATCAGCCCGGCGCGCCAACCGGCGGGGTTTGCAAAAGCTCCTGGGTAAGGGCTTGAAGCTTCAGCCACAAGCTCCCCATGGGGATCGACCACGGCGAGCCTGATGCCGCTGCTGCCCAGATCAATCCCGAGCCCCAGGTGGCGTGAGCTGATCAGCTGCCCTTAAGCGGCGACCCGGGATGCCGTGGCCTGCTTCAGGGTTGCCGCGATGGCGTCCACATTCTCCCAAGGGAGGTTGAGGTCGGTGCGACCGAAGTGGCCGTAGGCGGCCACGTCTTGATAGAAGCGTCCGCCCCGCTGCTGGGGCAGGTGGCGCAGGGCGAAGGTTTCGATGATGGCGCCGGGACGCAGGTCAAAGTGTTCCTGCACGAGGGCGGTGAGGTCGGCGTTGCTGATGGCACCGGTGCCAAAGCTTTCCACCAGGATGCTCACCGGCCGGGCCACGCCAATGGCGTAGCTGAGCTGCACTTCGGCCTTGCGGGCCAATCCCGCAGCCACCAGCGCCTTGGCCACGTAGCGGGCGGCATAGGCGGCGGAGCGGTCCACTTTGGTGGGGTCCTTGCCGGAGAAGGCGCCGCCGCCGTGGCGGGCATAGCCGCCGTAGGTATCGACGATGATTTTGCGGCCCGTCAGGCCGGCATCGCCCTGGGGGCCGCCCACCACGAACTTGCCGGTGGGGTTGACCAGGAAGCGGGTGGCCGGTTGGTCGCCGGTGGATTCCTTGTGGGGTTTGAGGGGGAGATCGGCGGTGGCGGGCTCCACCACATGGCTCCAGAGATCGGCGGCGATGCGCTCCCGCATGGCCTTCTCTTCACTCACCCCATCGATTTCAGCGGTGTGCTGGGTGGAGATCAAAATGGTGTCGATGGCCACGGGCACATCGTCTTCGTAGACAACGCTCACCTGGGTTTTTCCGTCGGGCAGCAGATACTCAAGGCTGCCGTTGTGGCGCACTTCCGCCAACCGCCTGGCCAGCCGGTGGGCCAGGCTGATGGGCAGGGGCATCAACTCTGGGGTTTCGTTGCAGGCGTAGCCAAACATGATGCCCTGATCGCCAGCCCCAATCAGATCGAGGGGGTCGCCGGCGTGGTCATCGGCCTCATTCACGCCCTGGGCAATATCGGGCGATTGCTGATCGAGGGCCACGAGCACGGCGGCACTGTTGGCATCAAATCCACCGGCCCTGGCGCCGGAGTAGCCGATCTGGTTGATCACGCCCCGCACCAGGGTGTTGAAGTCGACCCGGGCGTTGGTGGTGACTTCGCCGGTGATCAGGCACAGGCCCGTGTTCACCACGGTTTCGCAGGCCACCCGGGAGGCGGGGTCCTGGGCCAGGAGGGCGTCGAGCACCGCATCGCTCACCTGATCGCAGATCTTGTCGGGATGACCTTCGGTCACCGATTCCGAGGTGAAGACGTAGCGGCTACCCATGCCTAGAAGCGATGAAGTTATTTATTACCTTATATCTACAGCTGTTACAACGCGGCTTTTACGCTGAGCTCATCCCAGTGATGGATGAGGGGGTGGGGTTCGCTCAGGGGGGGCGAGCTGGTCCATGCAGCCGTGTAGCCCAAGGCCCGTTGATGGGGAATGCCGGCGGCCACTGCCATGCGCAGGTCGCTGTTGGCATCGCCAATCAGGGCGCAATGCTCTACGGCAACGCCCATCGCGCTGCAGAGCCCATGCACCGCCTGGGGGTCCGGTTTGCGGGGCTGGTGTTCGGCACTCCAGAGGCCGGAGAAATAGCTGCTGAGCTGGTGGCTGGCCAGGAAGTGCTCAATGCCGGCGACATTGTCGTTGCTGATTACCGCGCAGCGCACCCCTTGGCCCTGGAGCTGCTGCAAAAAAGACAGGAGACCCTCGGTGGTGCAACTGGTGTGGCTCCCCTCGCGCCGGCCATCGCCCTGGTCGGCTTTGGCAAACACCAACTCACTGATCGCCAGGGCATCGGGCCAGCCAAGCCCTGTTTGGGCCAGGGCAGTGGCGGTCGAGATCAGGTTGTGATCGCGGTGGGCCACCGCGGTGATGCCAGCTGGGCAGAGCGTCGTGCCATCGTTTCTGAGGCCATAGGCCCGTTCCAGCAAATCCTGGAGCTGATGGCGCAGGCCAGGGTCGACCTGTTCTAGGCAAAGAAAAACCCTGGCCTTGGCCAGGGTGATGAGCTGGGGCTCGCTGATGCTGAGGGTGCCGTCCTTGTCGAACAGCACCGCTTTCACCTGGCCCAGTTCTATGCCGCGAAGCAGGAGCTTTGCCATGGGTTATCTCGAGGGGGGATACCTCGACGGGGTTAGTCGACGGTGACGCCCATGGGTTCGCCGTCTTCGGCTTGCTCCAGCAGCATTTGCTTGTAGCGAGCGGCCATCTCTTCGGCCTTCTCGAAGACCTTGGCAGGGTCGGTGAGCATGTCGCCGGGCTCGGGCTCAAGCGCCTTGGTTGATAGGGAGATCCGACCGCGCTCGGCATCGAGGTCGATGATCATCACCTTCATCTGATCATTCACGTTGAGCACCGTGTGGGGTGTCTCGATGTGCTCGTGGCTGATCTCGGAAATGTGCAGCAGGCCGCTGACCCCACCGATGTCGATGAAGGCGCCGTAGGGCTTAATGCCGCGCACGGTACCGATCACCACTTCGCCCACTTCCAGGCGGTTCATCTTGCGCTCCACCAGGGCGCGGCGATGGCTGAGCACCAGGCGGTTGCGCTCCTCATCCACCTCGAGGAACTTGAGGGGCAGGAAGTCGGCAACGAGTTCCTCTTTGACCTTGCGGGTGCTGATGTGGCTGCCGGGAATGAAGCCGCGCAGGCCTTCCACCCGGACCAGGGCGCCACCGCGGTTGGTGGCAAACACTTCGCTGTAGATGGTGGCGTCTTCTTTCTGGAGTTGGCGCACCCGTTCCCAGGCCCGCTGGTATTCAATCCGGCGAATCGAAAGCGAGAGCTGACCGTCTTCGTTCTCCTCACTCATGATGAAGAACTCCCGGATCTCGCCGGGCTGGAGCACATCGCTCAGGCCCTCAACCCGGTTGATCGACACCTCTTGCAGCGGCATGAAGGCTGCGGTTTTGGCGCCGATGTCGATCATGGCGCCCTTGGATTCCAGGGCGAACACGGTGCCGTTGACGACGTCACCGGGCTTGAAGTTGTAGTCGTACTTGCTCAGCAGGGACGCGAATTCATCCAGGGTGAAACCCACCCCATCGGTATCGCTGCGGGAAGCGCGGCTGCTGGGATCGTCGGCCGTGGGCACCTCTTCCGGGATGGCGAGGTCAAGCTCAGCGTCGAGGGCGAAGTCCAGATCGGCTTCTGGGCTCAGATCTTCGGGGCTCTGGGTCGTGCTGAGTTCGGAAGGGGTCACGGTCATGGGGGTTGTGGCGGCCTGCCCTCGGGCAGTACGAAAGGAACGCAGTGACTGCCCGCCAGCAGCGCAAGCGCAATCAATCAGTGTAGCCAACGGGCCTGCAGCGACCTCCAGGTGGGAGCAGGCGGGTTGAGGCGGGGTACCTAGCCGATGGCGGCCAAGGAGGG
>CAIYSK010000195.1 GCA_903928835.1 uncultured cyanobacterium | reverse complement strand
TCTTGGGTTCGGCGGCGGGCTCGGTGGTGGCCATGCCGTACTTGCGCATGAAGCGATCCACCCGGCCCTCGGTGTCGAGGATTTTTTGGGTGCCTGTGTAGAAGGGGTGATTCCCACTCCAAACATCGACGTTGAGTTCGGGGGAGGTGGAGCCGGTGGTCATGACCACCTCTCCGTTGCAAATCACCTTGGCTTCTGGATACCAGGTGGGATGGATGTCGGCCTTGGGCATGGCTTAAAGGTGCTGCGGAACAGCTGCGAAAACAGGACGATGAGCGAAAAGCGGGAAAACCCGACCTAGCGCTTGGAGAACTGGGGTGCTTTACGGGCTTTCTTCAGGCCGTACTTACGACGCTCCTTGGCACGGGGGTCGCGGCTGAGGTGGCCTTCGGTTTTGAGCGGCTTGCGGTTGTCGGGGGACAGATCGCACAGGGCCCTGGCCGCGCCTTGCTTGATGGCGTCAGCTTGGCCGGTGAGTCCGCCACCACGCACATTGACCAGCAGGTCGTACTCGCCAGCCAAACCCAGGGTCTGGAGGGGAGCCTTGACGGCAGCCAGGTAAACGGGGTTGTAGTTGAGATAGTTATCGCCAGGACGACCGTTGATGGTCACGGTGCCGCTACCGGGAACAACGCGGACACGGGCAACCGCGGTCTTGCGACGACCAGTGCCCCAATAGACGACTTTGTTGGAGGTGCTCATTTGACGGCAGTGGCGGGATCGAGGGCGAGAACCTGGGGCTGCTGGGCGCCGTGGGGATGCTCAGCGCCTTTGTAGACCTTCAACTTGCGGAACAGTTGGCGGCCGAGGGCGTTGTGGGGAAGCATGCCTTTGATGGCCTTTTCCACAATGCGCTCGGGCAGGCGGGCCTGCAGGTGCTCGAAGGTTTCGGTCTTCATGCCGCCGGGGCGACCGGAGTGACGGCGGTACACCTTTTGGGTGTCCTTGTTGCCGCTCACCCGAACCTTGTCGGCATTGATGATGACAACGAAATCACCGGTGTCGAGGTGGGGGGTGTAGCAGGGCTTGTTTTTGCCACGCAGCACCTGGGCCACTTCGCTCGCCAGGCGACCGAGGGTTTGATTCTCAGCATCCACCAGATACCACTGGCGGTCGAGGGAATCGATAGAGGGCGGGAGGGTCTTGTTCATGTCGCCTGATCAGGCACCGGCAGGCCGGATGGGAGAGGCCCATCGCAGCGGATGGGGCAGTACTAGCGACCTTAATGGTTGGACTGTCGCCATCCTGCGGGCAGGAGGCGGAGCCGACCAGAAGGGTCGTCAGGTCAGTCTGGAGCTCGTGATGCCAGTGGCGGCGAGCCCTCGGGGGGCTCGCACGACGTCGGCGGATCGGCGAAATCCAGTTGATACCGCGGTTGGCAATCATACCAGGCGGCTTCAGGGAATATCGCCTGTGGGTAGCCCACCCGCAGCAGGCAGAGACCCTGGGGGGGGGCAGCTTCTTTGACGTCTTGGCGCCGTTGTTGCTGCCAGCGCTCGCGGAACGCATCCAGGCCCAGCCGGCCTTCGCCAACGCTCACCAATTGGCCCATGAGCAGCCTCACCATGCCGTAGAGAAAGCCACTGGCCTGGATCTCCGTGGTGATCAGGTCGCCCTGGCGCACCAGGCTCACCTCCTGAACCGTTGTACGGGCATGGGAGCGCCGGCTGCCGGCCTTCTGGAAGGCCGAGAAATCGTGCTCGCCCACCAGCTCGCCCAGGGCCGTGGCCATGGTCTGGTCATCGAGCAGGCAGTTGTAGCGGTGCCAGCT
Organism: uncultured cyanobacterium; assembly: GCA_903928835.1. Lineage (GTDB taxonomy): Bacteria > Cyanobacteriota > Cyanobacteriia > PCC-6307 > Cyanobiaceae > Cyanobium_A. Next base: position 246 of record CAIYSK010000195.1, on the reverse strand, counting down.
CCAGGGGGCCAGGAAGAGATTCGGGGTGCGGGAGTTGTACAGCGTGTAGCGGTAGCGCCGGTAGCTGGCGGCATAGCAGGCGTGCCAGTCGGGGGCGACTGCCGCCGCCGCCCGCACCCGACTGGTGCGCGGCAGTCGTCCATTGAGGGCCGTCGCCCAGCGCTGGGGCGGAATTGGGCCTGCGGCATCGAAGTGCACCACCTGGGCCGCCGCATGCACGCCCGTGTCCGTCCGGCCCGCGGCAAC
>CAIYSK010000194.1 GCA_903928835.1 uncultured cyanobacterium | reverse complement strand
TGCTGCTGTTTTTTCAGCCCCCTTTGCTTAATGCCCAGGGCCTCTCGGCCATGGGCTGGGCCACGGCCCTGCACACCACCATCTCTTTCCTCACCAACACCGACCAGCAGCACTACACCCCTGAGCAGAGCCTGGGCGATCTGGCCCAACTGGGGGCCCTGCAATTTCTGATGTTCACCTCCGCCGCCACAGGTTTGGCGGTGGGCTTCGCCTTTATCCGCGGCATCTGCGGCCGGCCCCTGGGCAACTTCTACAGCGACCTCATTCGCTCGATCACCAGGGTATTGATCCCCCTAAGCCTGGTGTTCGGCCTGATCCTGCTGATCAATGGCTCGCCCATGACCCTGGGCGGCCCGCTCACCATCCCCACCCTGGGAGGGGCCACCCAGATCCTCGTGCGGGGTCCGGTGGCTGGTTTCGAGGCGATCAAACAGCTGGGGGAAAACGGCGGCGGCTTCTTTGGCGCCAATTCCGCACACCCCTTTGAGAACCCCAATCCATTCACGAACCTGCTGGAAATGGTGGCCATGTTTGCCATTCCCGCTGCCACCATCGACGCCTTTGGACGCTTTCTCGGTAATCGACGTCAAAGCAGGTACTTGCTGCTGCTGGTGACGGCAGTCTTTCTGGTGCTAGCCGTCGTGGCGATGACCGCCGAACAGGCGGGCAACCCCCTGCTGGCCCCCTGGCTTAGCGGTCCCAACCTGGAGGGAAAGGAGGTGCGCTTCGGGGCCTCCGTTACGGCGTTGTTCGCCACCATGACCACCGGTTCGATGACCGGCGCGGTGAATGGCGCCATGGATTCGCTGATGCCCCTGGGGGGGCTGGTACCCCTGTTCAACATGTTCCTGCAGGTGGTTTTCGGTGGCCAGGGCACGGGCGTGGCCTACCTGCTGGTGTTCCTGATCCTTACGGTGTTCCTCACGGGGCTGATGGTGGGACGCACGCCTGAGTTGTTTGGCCGCAAGGTGGAGAAGGCAGAAGTGGTCTTCAGCAGCCTGATCCTGCTGATCCACCCGGTGTTAATGCTCGTGCCAGCGGCCATAACGATTGCCTTCCCGGCACTCTCGGGCATTAGCAACCCCGGCTTCCATGGCGTTACCCAAGTGTTCTACGAATACGCCTCGGCGGCTGCCAACAATGGCAGTGGTTTTGAGGGTCTGGGGGACGGCACCGTTTGGTGGAACCTCAGCGCCATCGTCAGCCTGATTGGGGGGCGTTACCTGCCGATCATTGCCCTGCTGTTGCTTGCGGCCGGCTTTGCACGCAAGCAATCGTTGCCCCCTAGCCCCGGCACCCTGGCCACCGATACGCCCCTGTTCACCGTGGTGACCGCCGTGGTGATCGTCATTCTTGGCGCCCTCACCTTTTTCCCGGTGCTGGCCCTAGGGCCGATCGCTGAAGCCTTCTCGCTCCCCCGCTGACCCCACCGCGCTTCCGATGAAATCCCTTCAGCAACCATTTTTTTCCCGCATGCCTCGCGGCCGCCGCGACCAACGGGGCAATACCGAACGCCCCCAGATCCAGGGGCTTTTGGGTCGTGCCATCGTCGAATCGTTCCGAAAGCTGGATCCCCGCATCACCGTGCGTAATCCGGTGATGTTCGTGGTCTGGTGCGGCACGGTCGTCACCTTGATCGCGACGGTGAGCCCCGAGCTGTTCGGCATCAGCCCGGACGCTCCGGGGCGTGGCTTCAACGCTGAGCTTGCCGCAATCCTGGTAGCCACCCTGCTGTTCGCCAACCTGGCAGAAGCCTTGGCGGAAGGTCGCGGTAAGGCCCAGGCCGATGCCCTTAGACGCACCCAGGCCCGCACCCAGGCGCGGCGTCTGTTGCCCGATGGCGGCGAGGCGCTGGTGGATTCCAGCAGCCTGCGCAAAGGCGACCAGGTGCTCGTGGGCAGTGGCGAGCTGATTCCCGCCGATGGTGAGGTGGTGGACGGCGTGGCGGCGGTGGATGAATCCGCGATCACCGGTGAATCCGCCCCCGTGCTCAAGGAGGCCGGTTCTGATGTGGCCAGCTCGGTCACGGGCGGCACCTTGGTGGTGTCGGATCAACTCACGATCCGGATCACGGCCGATCCGGGACAGGGCTTCATCGACCGCATGATCGCCCTGGTGGAGGGGGCCGAGCGCACCCGCACCCCCAACGAAATCGCCCTCACCGTGCTGCTCGCAGTGCTCACCCAGGTGTTCCTGATCGCGGTCGCCACCCTGCCACCTGTGGCGGCCTACATCGGAGGCCCTACCCCGGTGGTGATCCTGGTGGCCCTGCTGGTGGCCCTGATACCCACGACCATCGGTGGTCTACTCAGTGCCATCGGCATCGCTGGCATGGACCGGGTGGCCCAGTTCAATGTCATCGCCACCTCAGGCCGCGCCGTAGAAGCCTGCGGAGACATCAACACTCTGGTGCTCGACAAGACCGGCACCATCACCCTGGGCAATCGCCTCGCCGAGGAGTTCCTGCCAGTGGGGGGTCACAGCGAAGACGATCTGGCCGCAGTCGCCCTGGGTGCCAGCGGTTTTGACCAAACCCCCGAGGGCAAGTCGATTGTGCGGTTGGCCGAGAAACTTGGGGTCAGCTCCCGCTTTGAACAGGCCGGTGCCTCCGGGCTCGATTTCTCGGCGCGCACCCGCATGAGCGGCACCGACCTGGCTGATGGGACCGAGCTGCGTAAGGGGGCTGTGGATGCCATCAAAGGCTTCGTGCGATCCCGGGGCGGCCAAGTGCCCGATGGGCTCGACCAGGCTTTTGAGCAGGTGTCGCGGTTGGGTGGCACTCCCCTGGCGGTGAGCCAGGGAGCCGAGATCTATGGCGTGATCTACCTCAAGGACATCATCAAGCCCGGCATGCGCGAGCGCTTTGACCAATTGCGGCGCATGGGAATCCGCAGCGTCATGCTTACAGGCGACAACCCGATCACTGCCGGGGTAATCGCCCGTGAAGCGGGGGTTGATGATTTCATCGCCGAGGCCACCCCTGAAGACAAGATCGCTGTGATCCAGGCGGAACAACGCCTCGGCAAACTTGTTGCCATGACTGGTGACGGAACGAATGACGCTCCAGCCCTGGCCCAGGCCAATGTGGGGGTGGCCATGAATTCCGGTACCCAGGCCGCCAAGGAGGCGGCAAACATGGTGGACCTCGACAGCGATCCCACCAAGCTGATCGACATCGTCACCATCGGCAAACAGTTGCTGATCACCCGCGGCGCCCTCACCACCTTCTCCATCGCCAACGACGTGGCGAAATACTTCGCGATCTTGCCTGCGTTGTTTGGTGGCGTGGGCCTAGGAGCCCTCAACCTCATGCACCTGCAGAGCCCCCATTCCGCCATCCTCTCGGCGATGGTGTTTAACGCTTTGATCATTCCCGCCCTGGTGCCCCTGGCC
>CAIYSK010000193.1 GCA_903928835.1 uncultured cyanobacterium | reverse complement strand
ATGCCTATTACAAAAAGGCCCAACAGGTGCGCACCTTGATTCGCCGCGATTTCGATCGGGCCTTTACCGGTGTCGACGTGCTGCTCACCCCCACCTCGCCCACCACCGCCTTTGGCTTTGGGGCCCACAGCGAGGATCCCCTGGCGATGTACCTGGCGGACCTGCTCACCATCCCGGCCAACATGGCTGGCTTGCCAGCCATCAGCCTTCCCTGTGGTTTTGATTCCCAGGGCTTGCCCATTGGGTTGCAGTTGATCACCAATGTGCTCGAGGAGCCCCGCTTGCTTCAGGTGGCCCACCACTACGAAGGCGCGGCCCGGGTGATGGAGAAGCGGCCTGTTGCTGCCCTGGTGCCCTAGGCCTGGCACCACATCTGGTGTGTGCTGCCTGTGGTTGGCAGTTTTCCCACTGGATCTTGTGTTTCTCCCCTAGCCTGGTGGTACTCCTTCGGCGCACCGCTTGGCCTTCGTCCCGCTCCACAACCACAGCGATTACAGCCTCCTGGATGGGGCGACCCAGTTGCCAGCGATGGTGGATCGGGCTGTGGAGCTTGGGATGCCCGCCCTGGCCCTCACCGACCACGGTGTGATGTATGGCGCCATTGAGCTGCTCAAGCTCTGCACGGCTGCCGGGATTAAGCCGATCATCGGCAATGAGATGTATGTCATCAATGGATCCATTGATGACCCCCAACCCAAGAAGGAACGCCGCTATCACCTCGTGGTGCTGGCAAAAAATGCCACCGGTTACCGCAATTTGGTGAAGCTCACCAGCATCAGCCATCTGCGCGGGATGCGGGGCCGGGGCATTTTTTCGCGGGCCTGCGTCGACAAGTCGCTTCTCAAGCAATACAGCGAAGGCCTCATGGTGGCGACGGCCTGCCTGGGAGGGGAAATCCCCCAGGCGATCCTGCGGGGCCGGCCCGATGCGGCCAGGGATGTGGCCCGCTGGTACCAGGAGGTTTTCGGCGACGACTTCTACCTCGAGATCCAGGACCACGGGGGCATGGAAGACCGCATCGTCAATGTGGAGATGGCGCGCATCGGCGCCGAGCTTGGTATCCCGTTGGTTGCCACCAACGATGCCCACTACCTCAGTGCCAACGATGTGGAGGCCCACGACGCCTTGCTGTGTGTGCTCACCGGCAAGCTGATCAGCGACGAAAAACGACTTCGCTACACAGGCACCGAATACATCAAGGGTGAGGCCGAGATGCTGGCCCTGTTTGGTGACCACCTGGAACCGGATGTGGTTGCTGAAGCTGTGGCCAACACGGCCAAGGTGGCCGAGAAGGTGGAGGCCTACGACATCCTGGGCCGCTATCAGATGCCCCGCTTCCCCATCCCTGAGGGGCATACGTCGGTGAGCTATCTCACTGAAGTTGCGGAACAGGGACTGCGGGATCGCCTCAAGATTGGCCCCGACCAGCCCTTCGACGCTGTGTACGGAGAACGGCTGACCTTTGAGCTCGAGGTGATGGAGCAGATGGGTTTCCCCACCTACTTCCTGGTGGTGTGGGATTACATCCGCTTTGCCCGGGAGAGTGGGATTCCGGTGGGACCGGGCCGGGGATCGGCAGCCGGCTCGCTTGTGGCCTATGCCCTCGGCATCACCAACATTGATCCGGTCCAAAACGGTTTGTTGTTTGAGCGGTTCTTGAACCCGGAACGCAAGTCGATGCCTGATATTGATACCGACTTTTGTATCGAGCGCCGCGCTGAGGTGATCGACTACGTCACCCAGCGCTATGGCGAAGCCAAGGTGGCCCAGATCATCACCTTTAACCGGATGACATCAAAGGCGGTGCTCAAGGATGTGGCACGGGTTTTGGATATTCCCTATGGCGATGCTGATCGGCTGGCCAAACTCATTCCCGTGGTTCGTGGTAAACCCGCCAAGCTCAAGGAGATGATTGGGCCCGAATCACCGGCCCCAGAATTCCGCGAGAAGTATGAGGGTGATAAGCAGATCAAGCGCTGGGTCGATATGGCCATGCGCATCGAAGGCACCAACAAAACCTTTGGAGTCCACGCCGCTGGCGTGGTGATTGCGGCCGAACCCCTCGATGAGTTGGTGCCCTTGCAGCGCAACAACGACGGCCAGGTGATCACCCAGTACTTCATGGAAGACGTGGAGGCGATGGGCCTGTTGAAAAGGGACTTTTTGGGCCTTAAAAACCTCACCATGATCGAGAAGACCGTCGATCTGGTGGCCCAAAGCAGTGGGATTCGTGTCGACCCCGATGATCTGCCCCTCAACGATGAGGGCACCTACGCCCTGTTGGCCCGGGGGGATTTGGAAGGCATTTTCCAGCTCGAATCGAGTGGCATGCGCCAGATCGTGCGAGACCTCAAACCATCATCGCTTGAGGATATTTCTTCTATCCTTGCCCTCTACCGGCCGGGTCCCTTGGATGCGGGCTTGATTCCAAAGTTCATCAACCGCAAGCATGGGCGGGAGGCGATTGATTTCGCCCACGTGAAATTGCAGCCGATTCTGCAGGAAACCTACGGAATCATGGTCTACCAGGAGCAGATCATGAAGATCGCCCAAGACCTGGCTGGTTATTCCTTAGGTGAAGCGGACTTGCTTCGCCGCGCCATGGGTAAGAAGAAGAAAAGTGAGATGGAGAAGCACCAGAGTCAGTTTGTTGATGGTGCCACCCAGAGGGGTGTCGACCCCCGGGTTGCCGAATCACTGTTTGAGCAAATGGTGTTGTTTGCCGAGTACTGCTTCAACAAAAGCCATTCCACGGCCTATGGCGCTGTGACCTACCAAACCGCCTATCTCAAGGCCCACTATCCCGTGGCCTATATGGCGGCGCTGCTCACGGTGAATGCCGGAGCCAGCGACAAGGTGCAGCGCTACATCGCCAACTGCAATGCCATGGGCATCGAAGTGATGCCGCCCGATGTGAATGCATCGGGGGTCGACTTCACTCCCGTGGGTGATCGCATCCTGTTTGGCCTTTCGGCGGTCCGCAATTTGGGGGATGGGGCGATCCGCCAATTGATTGAGGCCCGCCAGGTCGATGGGCCCTTTGGCTCGTTGGCCGAGCTGTGCGACCGCATCCCCGGTCAGCAGCTCAACCGCCGGGCCCTGGAGGCCCTCATCCACTCCGGTGCCCTCGACAACCTGGAGGCCAATGGCAACCGGGCCCAGTTGATGGCCGACCTCGACCTGGTGGTGGACTGGGCCAGTTCCCGGGCCAAGGACAGGGCCAGTGGCCAGGGCAATCTGTTCGATTTACTTGCAGCTGCTGAGGCTGGTGCCCCAGACGGCGGCGGGCCAGGGGATCTCAGCACGGCCCCGAAGGCAGCACCGGTTCGCGACTACCCCCCCACTGAAAAGTTGCGGCTGGAAAAGGAGCTGGTGGGCTTCTATCTCTCGGATCACCCCCTCAAGCAGCTGCACAAGCAAGTCAAGCTGCTCTCACCGATTGCCTTGGGCCAACTGGAGGAGCAGCCCGACAAGGCGAAGGTGAGCGCGGTGGTGATGGTGTCTGAGCTGCGCCAGGTGAACACCCGTAAGGGGGATCGGATGGCGGTGTTGCAATTGGAAGACCTCACGGGCTCCTGTGAGGCTGTCGTCTTTCCCAAGAGCTATGCGCGCTTGGCCGATCACCTGATGGTGGATGCGCGCCTGCTGGTTTGGGCGTCCGTGGACCGCCGCGATGAGCGGGTGCAATTGATTGTCGATGACTGCCGCAGCATCGATGAGCTGCAGTTGTTGATGGTGGAACTGCAGGCCGAGCAGGCCGCCGATATCGCCATCCAGCACCGGCTGCGGGAGTGTTTGCATCGCCACCGGCCGCCCCAAGACGAGGTCGGAACCAGGGTCCCTGTCGTTGCCATGGTGCGCCACCTCGACGAAATCCGCTTTGTGCGTCTTGGTCCCCAGTTCTGCGTGGCCGATGTCGCCGCGGCGCTCGTCACCCTCGCCTCGGCGGACTTCCAGGCCCGGATCAGCTCCCCCCTGGTGGCTGCTTAAAAGTCAGCTGCCTAAAACTTATTCAGGACTGTTGCCCTTGCGCATTGCTTTCAGCGAGCTGCGCAGGCGGCTGATATTGACGCCGATTTGTTCATTGCCGAGCAGGCTGCCTGGGGCGTCTTCCCAGCTGGCCGAGAGGACGCCGTAGCTCAGGCCGAGCACTCCTAAAAGAAAACACCCACCAGAGGCCGCCAGGGTGACTCCCGTGGGGACCTCAGCAATGTGGCGGGTGACAAGGAGGTAGCTGCCGATAAACACCCCCATGCCCATTATCGTCGGCACGCCAGTAGCGATGGCGATCCGCCTGGCCATGCGATTGGAGACAGCCTCCGGGATCACCTGTTGGCGTTTGTGGGAGGTTTGGCGGTTTTGGGCCTTTTGCCGATTTGGGGGCTCCGGGACTTTGCCTGGCTTGATCGGACCGATGCCTTTAGAGCTGATGCCTTTAGGGCCCGTACTTTTGCTGGCCATCGCGGTTGGGGTCAGCGTGCGTTTGGAGTCAGCTAGGGTTTGGATGAAGCGAGGCAGTGATCAGCCGCGGATGCCGAGCTTGGCGATCAGGCTGCTGTAACGCTCTTGGCTGATGCCCCGCAGGTAGCCGAGCAGGCGCTTGCGGCGGCCGATCATTTTCAGCAGACCTTGGCGGGAGGAGAAGTCGTGCTTGTTCTTCTGCAGGTGCACCGTGAGCTGGCTGACCCGCTCACTGAGCATGGCCACCTGGACTTCCACTGACCCGGTGTCGGTGCCATGGGTCTGGTGACCGTTGATCAGTTCCTGCTTTTGGGTAATGGTGAGCGGCATGGGCTGGGTAGAGAAACGCAGGCTGCACCCGCAGCGGGCACCTACGAAGCAAACAATGAGCTTACCGCCCTGGGGGTTCAGGCCCCGTCGCGCGATAACCAACGCAGGCATTCGCGGATCCAATCCTCTGCACTGGCATTGGCGCTGGAACTGCCACCGGCACTGGCACCCTTAGCCAGGCCCAGGCCAGCGACCGCGCGCATGGACCGCTGGATTTCCAAGGCCTCATAGCCAAGGGCCCCCAAGGTGAGATGCACCTCGTCGCGGCTTGCTCCGTCCAGGTTGATGGCAGGGCCGCCATCCCCATCGCCGTCTCCTGCGCCACCACCTTCGAATGAGCTGGCATCCAGTTGGTTTGAAAAGCGTTTCTGCAAGCGGCTTCGCAATTCCACGGCCAGGCGTTCGGCCGTGCGTTTTCCCACTCCGGGGGCCTGGGTGAGGCGGCGTAGGTCGGCGTGCACGATCGCTTGGATGAGCTCGCTGGGAGCCATGGCCCCAAGCAGGCCCAGGGCCATTTGGGGCCCCACGCCGCTCACGGCCACCAATTCGCGAAACAGGTCGCGTTCATGTCTGTCGCTGAAGCCATAGAGGGTGGAGGCGTCTTCGCGGATCGAGGCATGGATATGCAGGGCGGTGGGCGTGCCCACGGCAGGCAGTTGCAGCCACTGCCTGTGGCTCACTTGCACGTCGTAACCGACGCCATGGCAGCGCAATTGCAGCCCGTAGCGCTTGTCGAGTTGCCATGGATCGGCGAGTTCCCCTTGCAGCCAGCCGATCATGGGAACAGTGAATGGCTCTCCATGCTGCCCGCCTCCCCCCCCCGCGGCCACGGTTTTGCCGGGGTCCTTGGCCTGGTCCCACCGGTGGTGACGGTCCCGATCGTGGCGTTGGTGCTGTTGCTATCCCTTGCGCTGGGTGGCTGTAGCGGCCGCGGGCAACCGGCCGCTTCGGTGGTGCAGAGCGCCTTGGCCTTGCAAATCCAACTCACCCAGTCGGCGATTGCCGAGGCGCTCCAGCTCAAAACCCCAGGAGCTCCTGAGGTGAGCCATGTGCGGGTGGCAAGCACCGATTCCGTGCGGATCGGGGAAGGCCGGGGTGTGCACCTCCAAGGAGACTTCGACTGGCGCCTGGCCGGCGACCCGGTGCGGGTGGATAGCCCGTTCGACATTTATCTGCAGCGGGGAGAGCGGGGCCAGAGCTGGCGGTTGGCCCGTCCCCAGGGTTCTGAGCCTGGTAGCAGCCAGGTGTGGCTCACCGACCCCCTGCCGGTTTAGGGCTGCTGAGGCTGATCCAGGTGGCTGCCAGCACGAGGACTGCCCCTGCCAAGGTCCAGGGATTGATCGATTCGCCAAAAACGAACCAGCCCCAAAGGCCCGCAAACAGCACTTGGGAATAGCTGATTGCCGTAGCCCGAGCCGCCGGCAGGGCCATGAGGCCGCGGGTCAGGTACACCTGGCCAATTTGGGTGAACAGGCCCACACCCCCCAGCCACAACCATTCCTGGCCGGTGGGCAGCACCGGATGGAGCCACACCAGGGGGAGGCTTAGGGGGAGGGCCACCAGGGGGAAATAGAAGACCACCACCAGTGGATGTTCGCTAGGGGCCAAGGAGCGCACACTCACATAGGCCAGGGAGGTGAGTACGGCCCCTGCGATGGCAATCGCTACGGCCCCACTGGGCAGGGTTAGGCCGCCCCCAAACATGGCGGCCGGCTGGGCCACCAGTAATACCCCGAGCCATCCCACGGCCATGGCGACCAGCACCCGCTTGCCGAGTTTTTCACCCAGGCCGAGCCAGGCCAACAGGGCTGTGAAGGTGGGATAGAGGTATTGGAACACCGTGGCCGAGGCGAGCGGCAGGCTGGCCAGGGCGGAATACACGCAGAGCAGGGCCCCGCTGCCCAAAACGCCTCTACCGATCAATAGCCCCTTGCGGGTCCCCCAGGGGGTAACGCCGGCGCGTTTGAGTAGCCACCAACTCAAGGCCACGCTCAAGACACTGCGGGCCAGCACCACCTCCGCCGCGGGGATGTGGGCCCCCACCTTCTTCACGCACAGGCTCATCAGGCTGAAGCTCAGCGCGCTGGCCACCATGAACAGCGCTGGCCGATGCCGCCGGTCAGAATCAAATCTCGGATCGATGGATGCCCCCGCGTTGAGCCTGCCCCGCCTCCACCCCCGCACGATTGAGGCCGTTAAGGAACGCGCTGACATCGTTGATGTGGTGGGAGAGCACGTGGTGCTCAAGAAGAAGGGGCGTGAATACGTCGGGGTTTGTCCCTTCCACGACGACAAATCGCCGTCGATGACGGTGTCACCAGCCAAGCAGTTCTACTACTGCTTCTCCTGCGGTGCCGGCGGGAACGCCATCAAGTTTTTGATGGAGCTCCAGCGCAATAGCTTCAGCGATGTGGTGCTGGAACTGGCGCGCAAGTACCAACTGCCAATCGAAACCCTCGATGGCCCCCAGCAGGAGCGCCTGCGCAAGCAGCTCTCCCGCCGGGAGCAGCTCTACAAGGTGCTCTCCTTGGCCGCGGGCTGGTTTCGCAGCCAGCTGCGCAGTCCTGAAGGCCAGGGGCCCCTCACCTACCTCACCGCTGAGCGCGGGCTCAGTGAGGCCACCATCGATGGTTTTGAGCTGGGGTACGCCCCCCAGCAGTGGGATGGCTTGCTCACCCATCTTCAGCAGGTGGAAGGGCTGGGGCCTGAGTTGCTCGAGGCCGCCGGGTTGGTGGTACCCCGCAAGGGGGGGGATGGCTTCTACGACCGTTTCCGCCATCGGGTGATGGTGCCCATCAAGGACCGCCAGGGACGGGTGATTGGCTTTGGCGGGCGCAGCCTCGATGGCGGCGAACCCAAATACCTCAATTCCCCGGAAACAGAGGTATTCGAGAAGGGCAAGAACCTCTTTGGCTTGGACCGGGCCGCCAGTGCCATCCGCAAGGACGACCGGGCGGTGGTGGTGGAGGGCTATTTCGATGTGATCGCCCTGCATGCTGCGGGCATCACCAACACCGTGGCATCCCTGGGCACGGCCCTCAGCAGCCAACAGATCACCCAGCTCTGCCGCTGCT
>CAIYSK010000192.1 GCA_903928835.1 uncultured cyanobacterium | reverse complement strand
GGCCGTGGCCACCGAACGGGAACGGCTGGTGCTCCAGCAGGGCCTGCCGGTGTATCGGGTCCTTTACGAACGCAATCGCCAACCCCTTGGGGCTTGGCCTGAGCTCCCCCTGGAGCAACAGCCCAAAGCGACCGATAATCCGCCAGAACGTCCAGAGCTTTGCCCTTGAGCAGCCCAGCCGCCGCCCCTGCGCCTCCCTTGATCCTGCGCTGGCAGGGCCTGATGGCCCAAGCGCCTGGGGGCCTGCTCAGCAAGCAACTCCCCCTGATTGCGGGAGTTGTGCTTTGTGCCCTGATGGCTGGGCTGCCCCTGGTCACCCGCAGTGGCTTCAGCCTGCTCATTGCGGCCTGCGGCCTGCTGTGGGTGCTTCTCGCCCTGCGCACGCCCCCCGGCCAAGTGGGCAGCATCAACCGCTGGATCCTGGGGATCATGGCCCTTGCCCTGCTGGCAACCGGGTTTTCCCCCGTGCCATCGCCAGCCCTGCACGGCCTGGTCAAGCTCTTGAGCTACCTGGGGGTTTATGCCTTGATGCGCGAGCTGCTGGCCACAGCCCCCATCTGGTGGGACCGGATCGTGGCGGCCTTACTGGCCGGTGAAATGGTCACAAGTGTGGTCGGCATTCGCCAGCTGTTTGGCGACACCACCGAGCTGGCCCGCTGGGCCGATCCCAATTCCGTGGCCGACGGCACAATCCGCATCTACGGAACCCTCGACAACCCCAACCTGCTGGCTGGCTTCCTGCTGCCGGCGATCCCCCTCGCCCTGGTGGCCTTGCTGCGCTGGCAGGGACTGGCCCGCAAGGCCTTTGCCGCCGCAGCCCTGGCGCTTGGCATTGCGGCGGTGGTGTTCAGCTACAGCCGGGGGGCCTGGATGGGGCTGGTGGCCGAAGCCGCCGTGGTCGTGGTGCTCCTGGCGGCCCGTCAAACCGGCCAATGGCCACCCTTCTGGCGCCGCGTTTTCCCTTTGCTGCTGCTGGCCGTCGGCGGTGCGTTGTTGGTGGTGTTGGTGACCCAGGTGGAGCCCCTGCGGGTGCGGGTGCTGAGCCTGGTGGCCGGCCGCCAGGACAGCTCCAACAACTTCCGCATCAATGTGTGGATGGCGGTGCTCGACATGATCCAGGCCAGGCCCTGGCTGGGCATTGGCCCTGGCAACGATGCCTTCAACCAGATTTACCCCCTGTTTGCCCAACCCCGCTTTAACGCGCTCAGCGCCTACTCCATTCCGCTGGAACTGATGGTGGAAGCTGGAGTCCCAGGGCTCCTGGCCGGCATCGGATTGGTACTCACCTGTGTGCGCACCGGACTGCGCCAATGGGGCAAGGGTGGTTTCTTTGCCCTGCCCGCCCTGGCGGCCCTGGCTGTGATCGCAGGCCTTGGGGTGCAGGGTCTCACCGACACCATCTTCTTCCGGCCTGAAGTGCAACTCAGCGGTTGGTTCTGCGTCGCCACCCTGGCCGCGGCCGCATCTCCAACCACCGCTGCCCGTGGCTGACCCGCAGGCAGCACCACCCCGGGTGATCGCCGGCTTTGATGCGGGTCAAACCCACACCACCTGCCGCCTGGCCTTGGTGGGTTCAGGCCAGGTTGTCGGCGAAGGGCAGGGGCCCGGCGTTTGTCACTTGGCAGCCCCCCAGGGGCCCGAGCAGTTCGCCGCAGCCCTGCTCCAGAGCCTGGAGAACGCCACAAGCCAGGGGCATCGTCAGCTTGGAGAAGGTGCCTTCACGCTCCTGGCGGCTGGCATCGGAGCCAGCGGCATTGAAGCGGGCAGCCCCCTGCAAGCCCAGGGGCGAGCCATCGCCGCCGCAGCCCTGGGCTTGGCCCCGGATCGGGTTGCCGTTACCGGTGATGAGCGCACAGCCCTGCGGGGTGCCATGGGCAGTGACGGTC
>CAIYSK010000191.1 GCA_903928835.1 uncultured cyanobacterium | reverse complement strand
TTCTAGGCCTTCGGCCAGCCCGCCTGGGCCTGGGCCCAGACATAGGCGGCTACGGCCTCAGCACCACCATCGCCCAGCACGGCTCCGTAGCCCGACATCTGGCCGCGGCCTTGCGCCGCAATGGTGGCGATCGCGCCGGGGCCCGTGATCCCGTTGCGCTCAAGCGCTGCCAACTTCAGGGTCTTGCTGCGGCGCAGGATGTTGCCCCCGTTCACATGGCAACCGGCGCAGTGGTTCTGGAACAACTGGCCGCCCTTGGCGCCGCCCGAAAGCTCCCCCGCCCAGGCGGCCCTGGGCCAAAACACCAGCGCCACCAGGGCCACCAGCACCAGGGGCATCAACAAAAACCGTGCAACCAACTTGGGCACCTGGTGGAGCGGGCGAAGGGACTGTCCAGTTTGCTGGTACGGGCGCTAAACAGGAGCCTTCGTCGCTAAGCCAGTTCTGGCCGCTCCCTCGCCCATCCGGTTGTTGCACAGCGCCGATTGGCAAATCGGCAAGCCCTATGCCCGGGTGCTGGATCCGGATAAGCGGGCCCGGCTGCGCCAGGTGCGCCTCGAAGCGATAGGTCGGCTGGCCGACCACGCCCGCCAACAGGCGGTGCAGTTCGTGGTGGTAGCCGGGGATTTGTTTGATTCCCCCACCCCCAGCAGCTCGGATGTGAGCAGCGTCTGCGCTGCCATTGGCGCCATCCCCTGCCCCGTGCTGGTGATCCCTGGAAACCACGACCATGGGGCCCCAGGCACGGTGTGGCACAGCTCCTTTTTCCAAGCGGAGCAAGGCCGCCGCGCCCCCAACCTGCAGGTGCTGCTCGAGCGCAAGGTTGTGGAGCTGGATTCGCTGGTGGTGCTGCCCTGCCCCCTGCTCCGGCGCAGCGACAGCGTGGATCCCTGCAACTGGCTCAACCAAGTGGATTGGGATGGGTTGCCCGCTGGCAAACCCCGGCTCGTCATCGCCCACGGATCCGTGCAGGGTTTTGGCGCCCAAGATCTCGATGCCCCAGGCAGCTCCAACAACCCCACCAGCGCCAACAACCGCCTGCGCCTCGATGGCGCCTGGCTCGACGCCGTCGACTACATCGCCCTGGGCGATTGGCATGGCCTCAAGCAGGTTTCGGCCAAGGCTTGGTACAGCGGCACCCTGGAGCCCGACCGCTTCCCCAGGTCGCCCGACTACCAAGCCGGCCAGGTGCTGCAGGTGGAGCTGCGCCGCGGTGAGCCCCCCCAGCTCCAGCCCCTAGCCACCGGAAGCCTGGGCTGGCATCCGCTGCGCTTCAGCTTCCAGGCCGACAGCGATCTCGATCGACTGGAGGAGCAACTGGAGGGGCTGCTGGCCGGCCGCATCGGTGCCGACCTGCTGCTGCTGGAGGTCTCGGGCAGTTTGAGCCTGGCGGGCCACCGGTCCTACGAAGGGCTCCTGGAACGGCTGGAGGCCCAGCTGTTGCGGCTCAAGCTGCGGGGAGGCTGCGATGCCGCCCCGGGTAGGGAGGAATTGGCCCAACTCACCCAGCGGCCCGGCGATCCCTTGATTGCCCAGGTGGCCTCCCACTTGGCCGCCATGCTGCAAACCGCCTCCCCCGATCCAGGCAGGAATTCAGAGATAGCCCCAGGAACAGCTCCAGAGATAGATCCAGCCACAGCCCGGTTGGCCCTCAGCGAGCTCTACCGGGCCGTGCTGCTGGCCGATGCCGCGGCAGCCCCTTAGCCATGCGTTTACGCCACGCGGTGTTGCGCCAGGTGCGCCAACACAAACACCTCGAGCTCTCCTTCCATCCGCGCTTCACCCTGATTGGCGGCCCCAATGAGGCGGGCAAAAGCACCCTGGTGGAAGCCCTGCACAAGGGCCTCTTTCTGAAAGCCACGGCCACGGGCAGGGGGGTAGAGGAGCTGCGCTCGAGGCTCCACAGCGGGCTGCCGGAGGTGGAGATTGGCTTTGAGGCAGGCGGCAGCACCTGGCTGTTGCGCAAACGCTTTTCCGGAGCCAGTGGCACCTGCCAACTCAGTAACATCAGCGGGGTTGCCCTCAGCGGTGCCGCCGCCGAAGAACGGTTGGCCGCCCTGCTCGGCGTGGATGGGGCCATCGAAGGGCGCCGCATTGGCCAACTCCCCCAGCGCTGGGCCCATCTCTGGGTGCGCCAGGGGGAGGCCGGCAGCAACCTGCTCAGCGGGCCGGGCGCGGCCTACGACCTGGAGCGGTTGGTGCAGCAACTCCAACATCAAGGCCCAACCGCCACCTTGGAATCCCCCCTCGATCGCCTCGTTGACGAGCGGATTCAGCAGCACCTCGATGGCCTGTTCACCGCCACCGGCAAGGTGAAGGCCGGCAGCCCCTTGGCCCAGGCCCAGGAGCGGGTCAAGGAAGCCCAGGGCCAGCTTGAGCAAGCCCTTGAGCGCCAAGCGACCCTGGAAACGGCCATGGAGGAGCTGCGCGCCATTGGACTTCGCCTCAAGGAGATTGACGAGCAGGAGCGCCCGGCGCTGGCGGCCCAACGGCAACGGGAAGCCACCCTCCAGCTGCGGCGGGCTGAAGCCAAGCCCATCCGCCAACAGTGGGAAGCGCTGCGCCAAGCCCAGCAAAGCCTGCACAACCTCGAGCTCCAACTCACGAGCCAGCGCAGCAGCCAAAGCGATCAGCAACGCCTGTTGCAAACCAGCCAGCAGAACCTGCAGCACCAAGAGCAAGCCCTGGTCCACCAGCGCCGAGCCCTGGAATCCCTCCAAGCCCAGGTCCACAGCAACCAAGAGCGCCAACAGCTGGCCCAGCACCTACTCGCCCTCGACAACTTGGATCGCGAAGCCCAGCAGCTTCAAACCCACAAGGATCAATTCAGCCAACTGCAACAGGAGGCCGAACACTGGAAGGCCGAACTCGCTGGCCTTCCTGCGATTGGCACTGAGCAGGTGAGGGCCCTGCGCCAAGGCGAGCAACGCCTCGCCCAGGCCCAGGCGCGCTGCCAAGCCATGGCCACCCATCTGAAGGTGCTGCAAGCCGACCAACCGGTGAAGCTCGGCGGCCAACCGCTGCTTGCCGGCCAGGAGGTGCAACTCAGCCGCGCCGAGGAATTGGCCATCGGCCCAGGCGTTCGCCTACTTATCAGCCCTGGAGGCGGCGACGCCACCGCCAATGCCGAACAACAACGGGACCTCTGCCAAGAGCAATTGCAACAGCTGCAAGGGCAACTCGGCGTCGCCAGTAGCGATGCTGCCGAACCCCTGGCCCAACGACGCCAGGTCCTCGAAGCCGAGCTCAAGCGCCTGCGCCAAGCCGCTTCAGCCATTCCCTGGGCCAAACTCGATGCCCAACTGGCTGAACTGAAACCCAGGCGCCTGCGCTTTGAGCAAGCCCTGGGCCGCCATGCAGCCCTGCACACCCAACTCCAAACCAGTCAAGACCTTCCCACTGGCCGCGATCAACTCGAAGCCTGGCTCGAGCAGCTGCGCGGAGCCAGCCAACAGCTGGGGCGCGATCAGCAGGTTCTCGAGCACACCGTGCACCAGGCCCAACACCAGGTTGAGCAGCGCAGGGCCAGCCAAAGGGCCCTGGAAACCAGCCTGGAGCAATTGGCGGGTGGGCTGTTTGCCCTGGAAGAACGGCGCCTGCTGCTGGAGCACAACCATGGCAAGGCCGAAGCCCTCGCCCACCAACTGCAAGAGCTCCAAGGCCAACTGGCCCAGCACGATCAAGCCATCGAAGCCCTCGAGAACCAACGCCAGCAAGACCAGCTTTCTACACATGGCCAAGACGCGACAAACCTCGACCAACGCAGCCAGTTAATGGATACCGAAAAGGACAGCCTGCTCACCGCCAAGGGACACAACGAGCAGCTTTGTTTGAGCCTGAGCGCAACTGATCCCCAAGCCGAGGTGGCCCAACGGCAGGCTGAACGCGAAGGCGCCGAAGCCGAAAGCGAGCGCATTCACCAACAGGCCGATGCCTGGGCCCTCCTGCAGGCACTGTTACAGCAGGCCAGGCGGGAAATTGCCGAGCGCTACAGCGAACCTTTAGGCCAGGCCATTGGTCGCTATCTCACCGATTTAGGACCAACCCTCCAGCAGGTTTCCTTGGGCTTCGATCCCAAGGCTGGGTTTGGCGCACTGCAACTTCAACAGGGCCAGCAGTGCTTTGACTTTGAAGAACTGAGTGGTGGGATGCGCGAACAGTTGGCAGCCGCCCTGCGGCTGGCCATGGCCGAAGTGCTGCAACCGGCCTACGACAACAGCTTGCCCCTGGTGTTTGATGACGCCTTCACCAATAGCGATCCAGAGCGACTCTCTGGGCTGGGCGAGATGTTACGAAAGGGCAGCGAAGCCGGGATTCAGATCGTGCTCCTCTCCTGCAATCCAAGGGATTACGCCCCCCTGGCCCAGGAACTCGGGGCCGTGGTGAACCTCTGAGCGCGCCAAGCCATCGCCTTCTGAAACCATGAAAAAAGCCCCGGCAATGCCGGGGCCCTAAACGGCATCAAAGCCGAAATCACTCTTCGTCTTCGTCGGGCGCGCCGGCGGGGATCAAGCGAATCTGCTTGCGGCCAAGCTTGATTTCAAATTCATCGCCGGGCTTGAGATCGAGCATGGCGGTGTAGGCCTTACCGATCAACAGGTTGCCGTTTCCTTGAACGGTGGCCACATAGCTGAGCTTGCGCCCACCTTTGCCAACCTTTCCAGAACCACCCAGATCGACGCCCTTGGCCTCGAGCAGGGCTTCATAGAAAGCAGTGAAATTGAGGCGCTCGCCTCCATCTTTCTTGCCAGACACATAGCCGCAGGTGCGGACGATATCCGACTTACTTACGTCACCAAGCTCTTTGACCTTGGCCAGCAATTCAGAACCAGTAAGCATCGCGTTTAGGGGCGGCCCCAGTGATTACATCCCAAAAGATACACCATCAGCTGTATTTGGGAAGCACTAACCAGCCGAATGCACTGGAACAAATTCACCGTTCCCTGCATGCACAACTCCAAGGAGGTGATAGAACGCTTCGAGTGGCATCCCCCTCGCCATGGATACGATCCGCCTGCTCCAATCCGGCGATCGAGATGCATTGGCAGACGTGTATCACGATGCGGTCACCAGCCAGGCCGTTGGGTTGTATTCAAACGTCCAACTTCAGGCCTGGGCAGACCATGGCTGGCAGAGCGATGCCATCGACCAGGCCCTGGCCGATGGTTATGGCCTAGCCAGCTGCTGTGGCACTGATCAGAAGAGCATCGAAGCCTTCGGAATCCTCTCCCCCATCGATCGGCTGTCCTTGCTCTACTGCCGCGGCCGTTCTTGCCGCCAAGGTCGCAGTAGCGCCATCCTGGGAGCCCTCGAAAACCATGCCCGCGAAACTGGCTGCCGCCAATTACGCACCGAAGCCAGTCAGCTTTCGCGGCCCCTACTGAGCCGGTTGGGCTGGCAAGTTGAGGCCCAGGAAGAGGTGCGATTTGCCGGGGTGTTCTTCATCCGCTGGCGCATGATCAAGACCCTCACGTAACCCACGCCCCGAAGCCACTCTTTAAGCCATGGCCGAAGCCCAACTCCAGCAATTCCTTGAGAAGGTACGGCAGCTGAATGCCTTCGTAGCCCTCAGCGAAGCCACCCCGGAGGTGCGCCAGCAACTCCAACAGTGCAGCCACCACAACGAGGTGGTGCATCTAGCCCGTAGCCATGGCTTTGAGATCGGCAGGCGTTGGGGAGAAGCGGTGTTCCCAAGCGCCACCGGGGGGACTGGGGGCCATGGCGACAGCAATCTGCTCTCTAGCCCCAGCCCGATGGCGGGCCAAGAAACCATCACGGTGTTAGTCGAACAACCAGGCTTGCGCCTGGAGCGGATTCACTCCTGCCAGTCGTCGAGCCCCACGGACTTCTGGTACAACCAAACTGAGCATGAATGGGTTGTGCTTCTGCAGGGCAGCGCCCAGCTGCAGTTCGCCGATGAAGAAATGCCCCGCCAGCTCAGTCAAGGCGACTGTCTCTTGATCAGCGCCGGTCGGCGCCATCGGGTGGTGTCAACCGATCCAGCTCCGGGCTGCGTTTGGCTGGCCCTGTTCTGGCCGCCGGCTGACGCAGGTTGACCGTACGTACCAACCAAAAGGCCCCGCCCAAGGCGAGCACCGCCAATCCCAAGCCCGCCAATAATTCTGGCTGGTTGTTGCCATGGGGCAACACAATCACCTTCCGGGCGACCGCCGTCATGGCGGTGAGCAGCACCAACTCAATCTGCACCACGTGGCGGCGCAGGTAGGAGGTGATGTTCTGGAGCACCTCCAGGGCAATCATCAGGGTGAGGAGATCACCCAACACCTGGTTGAGCCGCGTGGTCATCCAGGGGGTGGAAGGTGTGGTGAGGGCCCAACCCACTTGCCAGATCAACTGCAGGGTCGCAGCCACCATCACCACAATCAAAACCAGGCCCAGCACCTTGGCGAGCTGCTGCTCACCACGATCCATCAACTCCAAGAACTGCACGTCATTCCAAACGCGACGCAGGCGCTTCATCA
>CAIYSK010000190.1 GCA_903928835.1 uncultured cyanobacterium | reverse complement strand
TGGTGAGCCCCCAGCCGCAGGCAATCACAGCAATCAGGAGCCCAAAGACCACAGCCTTGAGCAGCATGGAAGGCAGGTCGTCAGGCTCCATCCAGGTACGCACCGAGTTCCAGAACACGGTTGGCGGGATGTTGTAGAGCAAGGTGCTGCTCACCTGGCCCGACCAGATCCCAACCCAGAAAAAAAGCAGGCATTGCACAGGGGCCATCACCACCATGGCCAAGACCCTTGGCACCACCAGAAACTGCACCGGGTCGGTGCGCAGCATGGTGATGGCATCGATCTGTTCGGTCACCTTCATGGTGCCCAGTTCGGCGGCATAGGCCGTGGCCACCTTGCCGGTGAGCAGGGTGGCGGTGAGCAGGGGGGCAATTTCCCTGGAAAGGCCAAGGGCGAGCAGGCCGCCCACGGTGGAGCCAGCCCCTTGCTTGGTGAGTTCAGCAGCCACTTGGATGTTGAACACGGTGCCGGCGGCGAGCGCCGTGATGAACACAATCAGGAAGCTGCCTGGGCCGGCTTCCTGCAATTGCAGGGTGAGGTCGTTGAAGTTGATCTGACCTTTGGCCATGGCACTCATGGCCTGGCCGCCGATCAGCAAGCTGGCTCCCAGGCGCCGTAGCCAGCGGGGGGCTTGGATCCGTCGTGCTGATCGGGGAAAACCACTCATGAAAAAGGTTGGCTCATGAAAGGTGGTGGCTGAGATGCAGGCCTTTCTCGGGCCAGCGTCGCATCACCACAAGCCCCAGTACGACCAGGATGGCGGGGATTAAGCCCATGCACAAGCGAATGGCGATCAGGGCGCTGTCGGGTTGGTCCATGGCTTGGGCCGCCACATAACCGCTGAAGCTCATCAGGTTGCCAAAGAAAAACAGGGCCAGGCTGATACAGATTTTTTGGGCGAGCACCATCCAGGCGCTGTATTGGCCAGCGGGTTTTTCCGAATCGGCATCGATCGCATCGGGCAGGAGGGCCCAGGGAATCAGGTAGGCGGTGGAGGCACCGGTACCAGCCACCACAATGGTGAGCAGCAAGAGGGTCAGCCGCAGGACATTGCTGGCAGATCCCGTGGGGGCGATCCCCCCGTCGAGGGGTGGGATGAGCATGGCCATGGTGCAGGCCAAAATCCAAAGCCCTGCCCCCCATTGAAGGGCCCTGATGCGGCCATGGCTTTGGGACACGGCGTTCCACACCCAAAGACCACCCAGGGTGCTGAGCAGGAAGGGCAGCAGGATCCAGTTGCTCCAGCCCTCAGGGAGGTGCATCACCACAGGTAGGTAGATCAGCGCGGCGGTTTGCATGATCTGAAGGGCGCACCAGAGCAGGAGATAAAGGCCTAAAACCATGATGAAACGACGGTTTTTCCCCACCCGCTTGAGCAGTCGCCTGGTGGTGCCGGTCTGGCTGATCGGCTTTTGGCAGTTGCGGGCCGAGGGGGCGAGGCCCCAGCCGCAGAGCAGGCTGGCGATGGCCACCACCACGCCAGACAGGATCCCCATCTGCCAGTACTTGGCCGGGTTGTCGTGGTTGCCGAGCAGCAGGGCTCCAATCACAATCCCTAGCAGGCTGGCCAGGATCGAACCGGTGAAGCGCACCGTGTTGAGGCGCGTCCGCAGCCCCTCTTCGGTGGTGAGTTCGGCGGCGAGGGCGGCATAGGGAAGGTTGACGCAGGTGTAGAGGGTGTTGGCCACGACCGAAATGGCCACAAACACCGCAAACTTCACCCACACTGGGCCCGGAGGCAGCCACCACATCCCTGCCATGGCGGCGCCCAAGGGAATGGCGCAGACCAGGATCCACGGGATCCGCGGCCCCCATCGGGTGGTTGTTTTGTCGCTGAGCCAGCCGACCAGGGGGTCGTTGAGGGCATCCCACAGGCGGGCGATCATCAGCACAAGGCCCGCCATCCAAGGCGGCAGGCCGGCGGCGGAGGTGTAGAAGATGAACAGGTAAAAGCCGATCAGCGATGCGGCCATGCCAGTCCCGGCATCACCTAACCCATAGGACCAGAGCAGTTGTTGGCGGCGAAAACCCCGCAGGTCGGCGGCATCGGTGATGGCCACGGGGGGCTGGCTCCTGATTTGGGTAATGGGGAGGCCATAATGCTGCAGCTCGCGTCGAGGATCTCGTTTCGGGGATCTCGCAGCGAGGGGCTTGCAGGCCATACCTTCGCTGGTACGTTTGCACTGCTGCGGGCGTAGTTTAGTGGTAAAACCTCAGCCTTCCAAGCTGATGATGCGGGTTCGATTCCCGCCGCCCGCTTCCTTCCCTTCCAGGGGAGATTCGGTTCAAATCCCAGGCGTTGAGGCGAAACATCTCCCCAGCCATCTTGTATGGCTCTCCAGTCTGGGCATGCTGCCAAGATTTCCGGCAAAACCAGCTCACTCTCATGCCTCTGCCCCAGCTGATGCCGATGCTGGTGGCTGTGGCGATCGCCCCGTGTCCTGCCCCCCTGAAGGCTCAGTTGGATGGCCTCTACCGCTGGCAGCTGGCGCAGCAGGATCGTCTCGGTCCAATCGAGATCACGAGCCAGCAAAGCCGATTCACCGATGGTCTGTACCAGAAGCTGCGACGCGCCTATGCCCTCGATCCAGCCAGCGGCCGTTTTGTTGATTTCGATCTCTTCAGCGGCACCCAGGTGTCGACCTTTGGCGCGAAGGTGCTGGGGTGCACCACCGCCCCTGGTGGGGGGATGGAAGCATTGGTGACTGTGCAGGTAGGCCTAGGCAACCGCCCCTCAGAGGCTCCGCACCAGCTGCGCTATCAGCTGGTGTCAGATCCTGCGGGCTCTTGGAAGATTGCTGACATCGTCTACCCCAATCCATCTGGGTTCCGGCTTACCAGCTTCCTGGCCGCGTTACTGGGTCCCAAGCTTTGATCCCGGCATTGGCCCTCCGGCCATGGCGTTCAGGTAAGCCAGGCTGCTTCCGGAGCTTCAAAATTTCACCATGAAAGTCACCAAACAAGACCCATAGCGGGTTGGGCTTGTTGAGCCCTCAGGGCGAGAGCCTTACCCCGTCCAGGAGCGGCTTGGCCACCAACAACATCACGCTGCGGCTTTCGAGCGTTGCCCTGGGCGCGCGCCAGGGTCCGGGTTCGGTGGGTAGGTCTTCGCCGGCGGCCAGGCCAGTGTCGATGGCCCGCAGCCACCCGGAAGGGCAGATCGGTAGGTCGAAGTGGATGGCCTTGCCGTAGGCATTCATTCCGCACCAAAGCAGCGGACCTTGGCTGCGGTGGTTCAGGGTCCAGGCCAGGGTGTGGGACCAGCTGGCCCAGTCGGGTTTGTTGAGCTCCACGCCATGCCATTGGCGCCAGAGTTCTGGACCATCAGCACCTTGGCTGGCTGCCTGTTCCGGATGGGCGAGTTCCGGGTTGAG
>CAIYSK010000189.1 GCA_903928835.1 uncultured cyanobacterium | reverse complement strand
CAGCATCCTGGGGGGAATTGTGACCAAGGAACTCCAGGCCAACCTTGACCGCTTTCGCGACCTTGTTGAAACTCGCCATCCCGGCCCTGCTGCTGCTGTTGCTGACGGGCTGTAACCCGGCGTCGGCTCCGACGGAGGTCTCTGCCCCATCTCCAGCTCCTCCCTCCCCAGGGGGTCGATCCGGAGGCGTCGCCCCATCCGGATTGAATCTTTCCCCGGGGTTCAATCCGTTGCCCACTCCCCAGCAGGTGGTGGCTGCCGTGAGGATGGGTCGCTTTGATCCATTTGCGCCCGTCTCCCCCCCAGCGGGGACAGCCCCTCAGCCCACGGGATTGCCCCAGGGATTTCGCTTCAGCGGGGTGGTGCGCGGCGGCGGGCAGGCGGAAGCGTTGGTGCAGTTCGGCAGCCTCAGTGGCACGCTGAGAGCCGGCCAGGTCGGTGGCCGTACGACGGACTTGTTGCCCCAGGGATGGACCGTGGCGCGGGTGGATGGCCAGCGGGGCCGCCTCACCCTGCGCCAGGGGGGCCAGCTGGTGACGGCCGATCTTTAAGGGCTGCCGCGCAAGCCTCCACCAGCCCTTCCAGGTCGTGGGGATTGGCTTCGGCATCCACCCGGTCCAGGAGCTGGTGGCAGCGCTGGCTGGTTTGGGGCCCGATCGACACCACCGCCACGGCAGCGAGCTTCTCCCTCCAGGTGGGCCCATAGGCGGCCTCGAGCATCTGGCAGGTGTGGCTCACGGTTTTGCCGCTGCTGAAGGTGATGGCATCGAGGCGTTGCTGTTCCAAGGCCGCCACCGCTGCTGTGGGTAGCCCAGCCGGACAGCGGGTTTCGTAGGCCGCCACCTCCACCACCCGGGCGCCAGCGTCGGCGAAGGCTTCCGCCAGCAGCGTGCGGCCGCCGCTTTGCACTCTTGGCAGCAGCAGCCTCAGCCCCCAACCAGAGGCGGGAAAGTGCTCCAGCAGGCTGTCGGCCACAAAGGCCGGCGGGATGAAGTCGGCAGGGGCGCCCAGGGCTTCCAGTTGGGCGGCGGTTTTGCGGCCCACCGCCGCCAATTTGAGACTCCTGGGCCGATGGGCCAGGCAGCTGCCCAACCGCTTCAGCCGCTGCTCCACGGCCTCCACCCCATTGCCGCTCGAGAACACCAGCCAGTGGAAGTGCTCCAGTTCCGCCAAGGCGTCATCGAGGGGCCCCCATTCATCGGGCGGCCCCACCACCAGGGCGGGCAGATCCACCACCTCCGCCCCAGCGGCTTCAAACAACCGCCTAGCGGCGCCCAGTTGGGTTTCGGCCCGGGTCACCGCAATGCGGCGACCGGCCAGGGGGAGTGTCATGGCCTAGGTCTCCATTTTCACAAGGGTGCTGGCCTGCTGGTGCAGGGCTTGGGCCTCCTGGCTCCGGCCCTGCTGGCTGAACAGGCCAATGGCCTGCCGGAAGCCCTGGCGGGCGCCCTCGATGTCTCCAGAAAGCAGCAGGGCCACGGCAAGGTTTTGTTGGGCTTCCGCATAACTCGGATCCAGGGCCAGGGCCCGCCGATAGGCGCTGGTGGCTGCGGGCAGGTGGCCCCGTTGCCGTTCCGCAATGCCCAGGTTGTACCAGCCCAGGGCCACTTCGGGGGCCACCAAGGTGGCCTGTTCGCACAGCTGGGCGGCGGCGCCAGGGTCGCCCGCTTCCACCAGCAAAGCAGCCAGGTTCAGTTGGGCGGCCAGGGTGAGCCTGGGCGGCAAGGGAAGCTGCAGGGCGGCTTGGTAGAGCTGGGCGGCTTGACCTGGATCGGCCTCGGCCTCGGCGATGGCGAGGTGCAGCAGCAGTTCGTAGCGCTCGGGGTGGGCGTCCTGGGGGCAGTTGGAGAGCCCTAGTTCCAGCAGGGCCATGCCGCGCTGGCGCTGGCCCTCACTCACCTCCAGGCTGCCCAACTTGGCGCAGGCATAGGGATCGCCAGGGCGGGCGGCCAGGTCGGCTTCCATGGCTTGGCGCAGCCTGGCGGCCTTGTTGCCCGCTGCCAGGAATTCCGGGCGGTAGCCGTCGTGCACCAGGGCGGGGATGGGGCAGTCGGCGATGCGCCACTGGGGCTCCTGGCGGAGCAGGGCCAGCACGCTGTCGTCCACCATCGAGTGGTACGGGCGGCTCCATTGGATGGCCGGATGGCGGCGAAACAACCGGCTCACGCTGGAATAGGGCGATTGGCGGGATCCCTGCTCCAGGCGCAGCAGATTGATCAGCAAGAGATCCGGCTGGTCCATCAGGTTCTTGAGCGGTTGCTTGGCCTCCTCCTGCAGGAGTTCATCGGCATCCAGCACGAGCACCCAATCACCCCGCACATGCCTGAGGGCCTCATTGCGGGCGGGGGCGAAATCCCCAGGCCAGGCCATCTCGTGCACCTCAGCCCCCCAGCGCTCGGCGATGGCGACGGTGGCGTCGCGGGAGCCGGTGTCGAGCAGCACCATCTCATCGACAAAGCCGGCTACCGAAGCCAGGCAACGCTCCAGCCGTTCCGCTTCATCGCGAACGATCATCGAGAGGCTCAGCCGGATCGGGCCCATTAGCTGAGCCACTCCACGGTGGCAGGGGCCAGGGGGTTGCGGAAGGGTTCAGCCGCCTCGAGCGAGCGCTGGAACTCCTTTTTCAGGCGTAAGTACCACTTCGCCTGGGTGTCGGCGCCGTCAATCAGGGTGAGGGGCGGGTTGTGGCGCAGCCCCTCCTGCTGTTGCTCCACGACCAGCCGGTCTTGATCAATAAAGCGGCGCGCCATCCGCCGGATCGGTGCCCGTAGGGGCCTCAACCAGGGCGTTGTCCAATAAATGCACTGATGCACCCGGGTGGTTTGGGCATCGATGGGGGCCAGGGTGGTGAGGGAGCAGGCGCCCCCAGTGCTGCCGCGAATCAGCTCGATCCGCACCCCCGGCAGCTCGAAGCCGATCTCGGTGCGCACCGGCATGCCGAGCAATTGGTAGGGCTTGGCGGGGTTGGGGATCTCGTGGTCGTTTTGCACAAATCCCATGCCCCGGGGCGAGAAGTGCCGGGTCTCTTTCTG
>CAIYSK010000188.1 GCA_903928835.1 uncultured cyanobacterium | reverse complement strand
GCCCCATGGCGTCCTGGCCGATGTATTTGGCTTTAGCCAACGCCAATGCCGCTGGATCGAGGGGCGTTTCCACCATCCGCTGCCATTCCTCAAGCAGGCAGTCGCAAGCCTCCTTGGCCCGATCGGCAGAGCTGGAAAGATGCCAGATGAATGGCGTTGCGCCCATGCGGGCTGGCATGTGCACCCCCACGTCGTAGGCCAAACCGCGCTCCTCGCGCATCACCACAAACAACCGACTCGACATGCCCATGCCGAGATGGGCCTGGAGCACCCTGAGGGCCAGGGCATCCGGGTGGCCCAGGGGCACGGTGGCGCTGCCGAGCATCACCACCAGCTGTTCGGTGTCCTGCTCCATCGGGCCAAAGCCACCGGGGCCCTGTACTGATGGTGCTTGCGTTGTTGCTTGATCTGCTGATCCCTGCGCTGATGGGACAGGTTGAGGGGCCCTGGTGCTCCAGGGGGCAGGGGCCAAGGTGTCGCCCAGCTGCTGGGTGAGTTCAGGGTTTACCGAGCCGGTAAGCACCAGTAGGGCTCCCGTTGCCCCTAGGCCCGCTACGAGGGGCAGAAGGGCGTCGCGATCCAGCTTGGCTAACTCGGCTTCGACCCCCAGGGGATCGTGGCCGTAGGGGCCTTGGCCGTAGAGCTGCTCCCGCAGGAGGTCGTGGGCCAACTGGAACGGGTCTTCGCGCTGCCTCTGCAGACTTTGCAGATTCAGCTGGCGCTCCAAATCCAGTTGCTCAGGCCTGAGATGGGGGTCCCGCACCATCGCCAACAGCAAGGGCAGCAGGGTTGGGGCATCAGTAGCGGCGCACTTCAGGCTCACCACCAGGCTGTCTTCCGAGGCCTCCGAGCGCAAAACGGCTCCCCGGCCCTCCACCAAATCAGCCAGGGCATCGGCATCCAGGTCGCCGCAGCCCCGGCTCATCAATCCGGCGAGCAGTTGGTGTGCGCCCCGCTGGCCGAGTGGGTCCTGGCTGCTGCCGCCACGAATCCAGAGGCGGGCAGCGACAACGTCGGGGCCAGGCCGCTGCTGCCAGATCAGTGGCAGGCCGCCGGGCAGGGTTGTTTGGTTCCAGGGGTTCATGTGGGCACCGCCTCGAGCACAAAGGCTTTGCCGGGATCCAGCAGGGGTAGGGCTTGGCGATGCAGTTCTGCTGGACTCCAGTGTTGGAGCCATTCCAAGGGGGCTGCCAAGGATTGGGGCCGGCTCCAAAGCCCATTGCTCCCAATCAATCCAGCGATCCCCCCCGCCGCCTCCAGGCCAAAGCGATAGCCATTGGCCACGAGGCGCTGGGCCCTCAGCCATTCGGACTCGGAGATGGGCTCCTTCATCAGCTCCCGCCAAACCTGGCCAATTGCTTGGCGCACCTCGGCCAGGTCATCGGGCTCACAGACCGCTTCAAGCAAGGCGAAGCTGCCACATTCCATGGCGTGAACGTCGAGATCAATGCTCTCGACCAGGCGCAGCTGCTCCCGCAAGCGATTGACGAGGCGACTACGCCGCCCCTCGGCCATCACGGTGGTCATCACATCAGCGCCCATCACCCCGACCCCATCGGCCGCGGGGGGCTGTTGCCACAACATCAACAGACGGGCGGATTCCAGCCGGGGAATGGCAATGCGGTGCTCGCCGGGTTGAACCTGGAGCTTGGGGCGGGGGGCGGGTTCGCCCACGGGGCCAAGCCGGGCTAGGGCACTGCCAGCAAGCTCGGCGTCCAGGTCCCAGCCTGCCAATTGGCCGCCCAGGGCCAGGACGCAGCGGTTGGCGCCATAGAGCCGCTGGTGAAACTGCGCCATGGCTGCCGGCTGATGGGCCAGCAGGGCCTCTTTTTGCCCCAGGATTGGCTGGCCGTAGGGATGGTCTCCGCAGCCCAGTTTGAGGAGTTGCTGGAAGGCCAATTCATCGGGCTGGTCTTCGCTTTGGGCTAATTCCTCAAGCACCACTTGGCGCTCCATGGCGAAGGCATCGCCGTCGAGTTGGGGTTCAAGCACGAGCTCGAGCAGAAGCTGCAACGCTTCCGATGCAGCAGCGGGGGGAATCAGGACGTGGTAATGAACGTCGTCAAAGCCCGTGGCTGCATTGCTTTGGCCGCCCAGGGCTTCAATGCGCCGATCAAACTCACCGGCGGCCAGGTTGCGGCTGCCCTTGAACACCATGTGCTCGAGGAAGTGGGCCAGGCCACTTTCCCCAGGGGCCTCATAGACGCTGCCGGCGCGACACCAAAAATCGATGCAGACCAGGGGAGAGGAGTCCATGGCCAGGACCATCACCTGGGCTCCATTGGCCAGCTGGCGTCGTTCGGGGTTGCTGAGGCCTGGCAACAGGGGCAACGGGTGGGCCAGGGGCAAGGCAGAGAACCATGGCAAGATCTGCATTCTGCTGGCTGCCGGGCCTTTTGTGAGCACAATCCCTACCTCCTTTGCCACCCCTGCAAGCGGCGGGCTCCACCCCCTCGTCGATGCGTTGGCGGATCGGATTCGCTCCAGCTGGCAAGGGTTGCCAGACCTGGCCCCCCTGCAAATCGCCGCCGACCTGGAGGCGATCAGTGGCAGTCTCGATGGGGAGGCCCTGTTCATTCGCAATGAACTGCGCCAGTGCCGCGGGCTGCGCAAGTTGCATCTGGAGACGGCCCGGCTAGGAGCTGGCTTGCAAATCCTGCACTGCGTTCTGTTCCCAGATCCCCGCTTTGATCTACCCGTTTTTGGGGCCGAT
The DNA here is from genome assembly GCA_903928835.1 of uncultured cyanobacterium. GTDB lineage: Bacteria > Cyanobacteriota > Cyanobacteriia > PCC-6307 > Cyanobiaceae > Cyanobium_A. Next base: position 2,789 of record CAIYSK010000188.1, on the reverse strand, counting down.
ATCGTTGCCGGCCCAGCAGGGGTTTCGGCGGCCATTGTGGATCTCTCACCCGTTTCCGACTGCCTGCCTGAGGGCATCGCTAGCGCGTTGGCCGCCCGTAGCCCAAGGCCCTACAGCCAACCCAGGGAGCTGCCGCCCTGGGGAGAAATTTTTTCTCCCTACGTGCGATTTGTGCGCCCTGCCAGTGCTGAGGAAGAGGGCTGGTTTGTCGACGAGGTGGCCGAGGTACTGGAGGTCTTGGCGGAGGCCATCAAGGCCACCGAGCTCCAAGCCTTCGACCATCCAGCTACGGTGAAACGCTGGCAGGGTCAGCTCCGCTATTGCAAGCAACAGAAGCAAAACGACAAGACCCGCCGGGTGCTGGAGAAGGCGTTCAATCCGGAGTGGGCGGATCGCTACATCGAGGAACTCCTGTTCGACGATCCCCAGCCCTTGGCATCGGAAGCTGGTTGATGAAGCGTCCTTGGTGGCTGGCCGTTGGTGGTTTGGCCCTGGTGATTGTCTCGGCTTCTCTTCTGCGTCCATCACCGGCGCCCCGCCCCATGGCCAAGGCCCCGGTCCAGCAGCTGCCTGAGGCTGTTTCAGCCCTTGGCCGGCTCGAACCCGCCGGTGATGTGCGCAAGCTCGCGGCCCCCATGTCAGGCCTGGGGGGAAGTCCCAGGATTGATGCTCTCCTGGTGCAGGAGGGGGATCGGGTGCGCCGGGGCGAACTGCTGGCCAGCTTTGACAGCAGACCTGGCCTCCTGGCTGATCAGGCGCTACTGAAAACCAAAATTGCTAACACCCTGCTCCAGCTTCAACTGCTAGATCGAGATACAAGTCGTTATCGGCAATTAGCTAAAGGTGGGGCTACTGCTTCTGCCGATCTTGACACCCGTGAAATTAAGTTAATTGATTTGCGCGGACAGTTGGCCACTGCTCGAGATCAGTTGAGCAGGGTTGAAACCGACCTGGTACTTAGCCAGTTGCGTTCTCCGATTGACGGTACTGTGCTCCGCATTGTTGCCCGTCCAGGTGAACGCCCTGGCGACAAAGGCATTCTCGAAATTGGCGATACTGCTCGCATGGAGGCTGTGGCCGAGGTTTATGAAAGCGATATCAACAGGGTTCGTGTTGGTCAGCCTGTGAGTTTGACCAGCGAAAATGGTGGATTTAAAGGCACCCTTCAAGCCCACGTTCTCTGGATTACGCCCCAAGTGAGTCAGAGGGCCGTTTTATCTACCGATCCAACGGGGGATGCTGATGCCAGGGTTGTGGAAGTTCGGCTATCGCTTGAACCTTCCGATGCTGCTCGGGTTCAAGCTTTGGTAGGCCTCAAGGTGATTGCCCGCTTCAAGCCTTGAGGACCCTGAAACGGCTCTCCCAGTCCCTCCGATCCCTGGGGTCTGGACGCTCCATCCCCCTGTCGATGCTGCTGCTGACGCGGCAGCCCGTGAGGCTTGCGGTGGCCCTTGCGGGCATCAGCTTCGCGGGCATTTTAATGTTCATGCAGCTTGGATTCCGCGACGGACTGTTTGATGCCAGCGTCACGGTGCATCGCCTCCTCGATGCTGATGCGGTTCTAATTAGCCCCCGCTCCAGCAGCTCTGTGAGCATGGCCGGCTTTCCGCGCCGGAGACTGGTGCAAGCCATGGCCGATCCTGATGTGGTCGGCATCACTCCGGTCCATTGGAATCTTTTGCTTTGGCGCAACCCCCAAAATCGATCGACTCGATCGATTCTTGCCCTTGGCTTTGAGCCTAGTGACCCCCTTCTCATTGACCCTGTTTTGGTGACCAAGGCCCAGGTTTTAACCCAACGGGGTCGAGTTTTGTTTGACGATCAATCCCGCCCTGAGTTTGGTCCGGTTGCCCAGTGGTTTAAGCAGGGCCGCATTGTGGAAAGTGAAATATCTGGGAAAAGGGTTCGGGTCGCAGGACTTGTCAGCCTTGGTACGTCTTTTGGAGCCGATGGCAACTTGCTGGCCAGTAGTGAAACATTTCTCGAATTGCTCCCCAATACGCCGGCTGGCAGTATTGAGGTTGGATTGATCCGGCTTAAGCCTGGTGCCGATTCCGTTGGAGTCATCAAACGATTGAGCTCTGCACTTCCGGCCGACGTAAAGGTGCTCAGCAAGCAAGGTTTTATTGACTTTGAGCAGAACTATTGGCGATCCAGCACATCGATTGGATTTATCTTCACATTAGGTGCGGCGATGGGTTTCATTGTTGGCTGCGTTATCGTTTATCAAGTGCTTTATTCGGACGTGAGTGATCACCTCCCTGAATACGCCACTTTGATGGCGATGGGCTATCCACTCTCAAGCCTGTTGGGCGTGGTAGCCAGGGAGGGCTTGTATTTAGCAGTGTTTGGCTATCTGCCCGCCTACGTCGCAGGGGAGGGACTGTATTGGCTGGTTCGCAGCGCTACCAAGTTGCCCGTTGCTATGGATGTCAACCGTGCCCTGACTGTGTTCAGCATGATTTTGGTGATGTGTATGGTTTCCGCGGCCTTGGCTATGCGTCGTTTGGCTGACGCCGATCCGGCAGATATTTTCTGAGGCAAGTCCCCATGGCAGTCACCCCTGTTTCTATCTCTGGCCTTCGGCATTGCTTTGGTAAAGGTTCCATGCGTCGTGAGGTTCTGCAAAGTATTGATCTGGTAATCAGGCCTGGAGAAATTGTTCTGCTGACAGGACCCTCGGGTTGCGGAAAAACAACGCTGTTGACTTTGGTGGGGGCCTTGCGTCAAGTTCAAGAAGGATCGATTGAAATTTTTGGACATCAATTGCATGGCGCCAGCCGCATGGC